>JBKJSR010000359.1:0-9534 GCA_046594355.1 Bryobacter sp. | reverse complement strand
CTCGGCGCATGGAGTTACTTTTGCGCTGTATCGCGGAGATGGGGCTTGGGTGGCGGGTGAGAAGTTGAAGCTGCCGGAGGTATTGAAGGAACGGATGGCATCGCCGCCGGGCGGGCGGGGCCGCGAAGGCGGGAGGTCGTGGGGCGGGCCGCCGCGCGATGGGCCGCCGCGCGAAATGCCGTCGGCAAGAGCGATGGCCAACTTTAGCCCTGGCCCCTTACTGCACATCGCGACGAGCGGCAGCGCTTATAACTACTGGGTAACTATGCGGACTTTTATTCCACCGGCGGGGCCGGCGGAGAGACCATCGCGGGGCATGCTGGTGATTGCTTCGCCAAATCTGCTTACCAACCCTTTCTTCTTTCAGTTGACCCCGTGGGTACTGATCGGCTTGGTGGCAATGGGCGTGAGTATGCTTTGCTGGCTGCCGCTGGTGCGAGGGCTGACTGGTTCGATTACGCAAATGACGCACGCGACGGCGAAGATTGCAGAGGGGGCTTTCGATACGCAGGTCGTGGTCAAGCGGCAGGATGAGCTGGGGTTGCTTGGGGCGTCGATCAACCGCATGGCTGCTCGGTTGGGTGCATTTACGCATGGTCAGAAGCGATTTCTCGGGGATGTTGCGCATGAGTTGCGGTCGCCGTTGGGGAGGATGCAACTGGCACTGGGGATTCTCGACCGGAAGGTGGACGAGAGCGGCGAAGCTTATGTGAAAGATCTGGCGGACGATGTGCGAGTGATGGCCAGCCTGACGGATGGCCTGCTGGAATTTGCGAAGGCCGAGATGCGGCAGGGGGCGGTGGAGTTGGGGCCGGTGAATCTGGCAGAAGTGGTGTGGCGGGCGGTGAAGGCGGAGTCGCGAAACGGAGTACAGGTGGAAGTGGAAGTGGATCCATTGTTGATGGTGAAAGGCGAGGCCGAGTATCTGTTTCGCGCAGTGGCGAATGTGTTGCGGAATGCGGTGCGCTATGCGGGCGACCAAGGGCCGATCTTTGTGGCAGCAGGCAAAACACGGGGAGAAGTGAACCTCACCGTGAGCGACGTAGGGCCGGGGGTACCGAACGATGCGGTGGACCAGATTTTTGCGCCGTTTTACCGGCTGGAATATGCGCGGGACCGTGAGTCCGGCGGAGCAGGTCTTGGCCTGGCGATCGTGAAGAGCTGCGTGGAAGCTTGTGGGGGAAGAGTAAGTTGCCGCAATCGCACGCCACAGGGGCTTGAAGTGAGTATGTTGCTCGAGGCGACTTAGTTTTTCGCCGGAATGGCATTGTTGATAAAGGCGGAGATATCGGCCTTGAGTTTGAGCAGGGAAGGCACGTGGATCGCTACCCCTTCATAAAGCCTCTTCCCCTCCAACAGCTTCTACGGTCTCGCCCCCAGGCACCGATTGCAGGTCACGATGAAAGATTATTGGCGGGTGAGGAGGCGGACGCCAGTGAGGGCGAGCGCACCGCCGAGAATTGTGGGCCAGGTGATGGGTTCTTTGAGGATGATGTTGCTGGATAGGACGCTGAAAATGGGGACGAGGTTGATGAAGATGGAGGTGCGGGCGGCACCGATTTGTTCGAGGCCGCGGAGGTAGAGCAGGAAGGCGAGGGTGGTGCCCAGGAAGCCGAGGTAGGCCGAGATGATCCAGAAGGATGGAGTGTTGAGGTTGGGTGTTGGAGTTTGGGTAAACACGGCGTAGACGATGAGCATCAGGAGGCCGGCCCAGATGGAGTAAGCAGTGGCTGGGAGCGGCTCGATTTTGTTGGCGAGATCCCGGCCGATGATCGTGTAGCCGAACCAGGCGAGGACTGCGCCGAGTATCCATAAGTCTCCGGTGCCGAGACCTGTAGAGAAGAGTTTTTGCGGGTCGGCCTGAGTGAGGACTAGCGCTGCGCCGAGGAGGCTGAGGCTGAGTCCGAGGAGTTTTTTGGGTGTGACCTTCTCTCCCCAGACGAGGCGGGAATAAATGAAGATCAGCGAAGGTTGCAGGGAGGCCATGAGTGAAGCGCGTCCGGAGGGGACGGTGCGCAATCCGCTGAAGAAACAGATGTTGTAGAGGGCAACACCGAGGAAGCCCATCGCGATGAGGCGGTAGAGTATTGGGCGCGATGGTTTGGGCCAGGGCTTGACTGAAAACATGATTAACAGGAGGCCGAGGGAGCCGAAGCCGAAACGTCCGAGGCTGGAATAAATGGCGGGGATTTCGTTGCGGGACAAAATGCTGCCGGCCATCCAGGAAGAGCCCCAGATGGCAGCTGTGAGAGTAAGAAGGATGTAGGGACTGCCCAATCATTCAGTGTAGCGGCCTACTATGGGAGGTAGGAGATATTGCATATGAAACGTAGCGCTGAAGCGATTTGGCAAGGCGATTTGAAGGCGGGCCGTGGCTCGCTGACGAGCGAGAGCGGGGTGTTAGCGGCGACGCCCTATTCATTCAAGACCCGCTTTGAAGGCGATCAAGGGACGAACCCGGAGGAGTTACTGGCGGCGGCTCATGCGGGCTGCTTTACGATGGCGCTCTCGCTGATGTTGGCCGAGCGGGGGATGGTGGCGACGGAATTGAAGACGAAGTGTGTGATCACGCTGGATGCGGAGACGCTGACGATTACGCACAGTGAGTTGACCTTGAACGCGAAGATCCCGGGCGCGGATGCGGCAAAGTTCGATGAGGCCGTGAAGGCGGCGGAGACAGGTTGCCCGGTTTCAAAGCTCTTTAAGGCTCCGATTCACGTGAGTGCGGTGCTTGAGGGCTAGCTCCAGCCGTAAAGCTGTTTGGCATTGAGACCGCGGATCTTGTTGCGGTTGGCTTCTGTCGTGAAGGCAAAGAGGCGATCCAGATCCGCGTTGGCTTTTTGGAATGAGGGGAGGTCCATGCCGAGGCCTCCCCAGACGATGCGGTCGGGGCCAAAGGCTTCGAAGACTTGTTTGACGCGAGCTTCGAGATTGTTGGGTGAGTATTCGAGACCCGAAAATTTCATGATGGTGTTCGGAGATTTGGCGAGGTTGAGGACTTGCCGCCATTCGGCATCGGTGCCCTGGTTGTTGCGGCCAAGGTGGTCGAGGATCACTTTGACGCTCTTGAATTCTGTGGCGAGCTTTTGGATCGCCGGAGCGTGAAGCGGGATGAAGTGCATCTGAATCATGAGACCGCGACTCGCGATTGCGCGCCAGGTGTTGCGCATTTCGGAAGAATCGAGGGGGCGTTCGCGGATCGGTCCGGAGGTTTGTGTAGCGGAAGCGAGGCGGTGAATCCGAAGGACACGGATGCGTTTGGGCCACTTTTTATTGAGGATATCGATGCGGTTGGGCGTGTCTGTCACGTAGGCGTCGAAGAGGCAGGTACCCTTGAAAAAGTCTTTGGACGGTTCGTTGGCGAAGCAATGTTCGAGGTAAGAGTGGTCGTCCTGATAAGGCTCGGGATGAACGATGACGGCGTGGGCGATATTGGCTTGCTTCACGAATAACGAGTAGTCTTCGAGCGTGGCTGGTTTGGGTTGGTAAGTGGCGTTTGGGTGAAAGGGAAATTTCTTTGTGTCGGCGGCGAAGAGGTGGACGTGCGTGTCGATTCGCGGGGTGATGGGCTGGGCGGCGAGGGCGAGGGGGAGCGTCAAGAGCGCGCGTCTGTGCATGGGTTCATGATATGCCGAACTTTGATAAGCTGCACTCATCATGCGGCTGTGGCTTTTGATTCTAATTTGCGGTGCGGTGTGGGGGCAGGATCCGCTTCTGCCGCTTTTAGCGAAACAATGCGGAGCCTGCCATGTGGGCAAGCAGGCTCAGGGCGGGCTTTCCATGGATTCGCTGGAAACACTGAGAAAAGGAGGTAAGCACGGACCGGCCTTTATTTCAGGAGTTAGCAGGGAAAGTCTGCTGGTGCAGCATGTGACGGGAGAGAAGACGCCGCGGATGCCGTTGGGCAACGAGCTCGACGAGGCAGTGGTGCGGCAGCTCAAGGCTGCAATCGATGCGATGCCCGTGGTGCCTGCCGCCGCGAGTCAAGACAAGTCTTTGGAATGGTTGCTGCGCATTCCGACGGCAGGGACAGTGCCGGAGGTGCGGCAGAAAAGTTGGGTAAGAAATCCAATCGATTCGTTTGTCCTGGCGGAGCTCGACAAGCGGGGCATGCGTCCGGCTGAAGAGGCTTCGCGGCGGACGCTGTTGCGAAGAATTTCGATTGACCTGATCGGGCTCGCGCCGACGCCGGAAGAGATGCGCACGTTTGAGGCGGATGCGGATCCCAAGGCTTATGAAAAGGCCGTGGATCGGCTGCTAGCGGACCCTCGCTATGGGGAGCGTTGGGCGCGGCATTGGCTGGATTTAGTGCGCTATGCGGAATCGGACGGGTTTGCAATCGATGGGGAAAGGCCGACGGCCTGGCGTTACCGGGACTATGTAATCCGGGCAATCAATCAGGACAAGCCTTACAACGTGTTCGTGCAGGAACAGCTTGCCGGGGATGAGTACCGGGGCAAGAATGCTTCGCCGCCGGGAGACCGGCTGGTGGCTTTGGGATTCTTGCGATTCGCGCCGTGGGAGGCGGACGCAAATTCGAAGAAGCAGTTGCGGCAGGATTTTCTGAACGATGTTACGGGTACTGTGGGAAGCGTGTTTCTAGGGATGACAACTGGCTGTGCACAGTGTCACGACCATAAGTACGATCCGATTCCGCAGAAGGATTTTTATCGACTGCAGGCGTTTTTTGCCGGGACGGCGACGGCGGATTTGCCAGTGGGTTTCGATGAGGTGGAGCGGCCGAAGGAGATGAAGCGGAGGATGCGGCAGCACGAAGACGCTGCCGAGGTGGCGCAAATGGAACTCGACCGGCAGAAGGAGGACCTGAAGCAGCGCTACATGAAATTGATGAAGGTGGAAGCCACCGATGAGGGGTTGAAAAAGTTTCTTGGGAAGTTGAACACGCGGAATCTGTTTTTCCTTGAGCAGGATTTGCCGCTGGTGAAGGAGCCGGAATGGCGGGTGCCCATGGCTGCCTACTTTGCTACGCGGGACGTGATGCAGCGAGAGCAGGAACTGGCGAAACGGCATCAGGCGCTGGCGTATGCCGTGAAGGATGTCGCTCCGCCGGCGGCACCCGATGTCCCAGACACGTTCGTATTGGCGGGTGGAGATCTGGCCGCAAAGGGGGAGAAGGTGGAGGCCGCGTTTCTTTCGTGCGTGACGGGGATAAGCGTTCCAGCGGTGATTCCGTTTGCGGGTGGGAGTAATGGGCGGCGGCTGGCGTTGGCCGAATGGATTGGGTCGGAGAAAAATCCGTTCACGGCGCGGGTGATGGTGAACCGGATCTGGCAAAAACACTGGGGCGAGGGGCTGGTAAGGACGCCGAGCGATTTTGGCAAGAACGGCGATACGCCTTCGCATCCAGAACTGCTCGATTGGCTGGCTGCGGAATTCGTCTCGAAGGGGTGGAGTGCGAAGGCTATGCATCGCTTGATGCTGACTTCGGCGACTTACCGGCAGGCGAGCCGTCATGCGGAGCAAAAAGAGTATGCGGCGAAGGATACGACGAACCGGTTGTTGTGGCGAATGAACTGGCAGCGGCTGGACGCGGAGGCTTTGCGGGATTCGATTTTGTCGATCAGCGGACGGTTGAATCCATCGATGGGTGGGCCGCCGGTTTTGTTTGCAGTGCCTGAGGACGTGGCGCAGGGGTTCGAGTTTTTCAAATGGTTCCCTTCGTCCGAGGAAGAGCAGCGAAGGCGTAGCGTGTATCTGATTCAACGACGCAGCGTGCTGTTGCCGATGGCCGAAACTTTTGATGCTCCGAACCTGAGTTCGTCTTGTGCACGAAGGCTGTCGACTATCGTTGCGCCGCAAGCTTTGACGCTGCTGAACGGGGCACTGACTCGCACTGAGGCGCAGCATTTGGCGTTACGAGTCGCTGGTACCAAGGACCCGGTGGGTGAAGCGTTTTGGCTGGTATTGGGACGTGCGCCGTTGGCGGAAGAGCGCTTGCAAGGAGAGAGGCTGGCGAAGCAGGGTCAGGCCGGTTTGGCTTCGCTTGGCGTAGTGCTGTTGAACCTGAACGAATTTTTGTTTGTGGAGTAAAGAAATGAATCGTCGACAATTCACATTCGGTTTATCGGGTGCGGCGTTGAGCCATCTTGAGGCGGGGACGCACCATGAGGCAAAGGCCGATGCCTGTATTTTTCTCGCGATGCTGGGCGGGGTGAGCCAGATCGACACGTTTGATCCGAAGCCGAAACTTGTCGCGTTGAATGGCAAGATCATGGACTGGTCGAAGGAGAAAAAGACGGATCAGCCGAATCTGTTCGCCAATCCAAGGAAGTTTGTGGCGAGTCCATTTCAGTTTCAGAAGTATGGGCAGTGCGGGCGTGAAGTGTCGGAATTGCTGCCGCATACGGCGAAGCATGTAGATGAACTGGCGGTGTGCCGGAGCGTGCAGTCGGATAATGGAAACCATCCGGCGGCGGTATTTCAGATGAACACCGGGTTTATCATTCCGGGGAATCCTTCGGTGGGGGCGTGGGTGACTTACGGGCTGGGATCGGGGAATCAGAATCTACCGGCTTTTGTGGCGATGCCGGATTTCCGGTCGATTCCGTTCAGCGGGGCACAGCAATGGGGAAGCGGATACCTGCCGGCGGAGTTTCAGGGCACCATACTGCGGGCATCGAGCGAGCCCATTCGGGATCTGGCGTCACCCAGTGATGTGGCCCCGGGCTTGTTGGAGGCGGAGCGGGAGGCATTGAGGGGAATGAATGGCGGCTATGCGGATCTGCACGAGGATAATCCGGACTTGCGGGCGCGAATGAATTCCTACGAATTGGCATACCGGATGCAGATGGAAGTGCCACGGGTGCTATCGATCGATGCGGAGCCGGAAAAGGTGAAAGCCGCATATGGGTTGAACGATCCGGTGACGGCTTCGTTTGGCCGACGATGCCTGATGGCGAGAAAGCTGGTGGAGGCTGGGGTGCGGTTTGTCGAGATATTTACTCCTTCGCAGAGCTGGGACGCGCACGGTGATATTCGTAAGAACCATGAGAAGAATGCGAGGGAGACCGATCAGCCGATTGCGGCTTTGCTCGCGGATTTGAAACAGCGCGGGATGCTGAAGCGAACGCTGGTAGCTTGTATGGGCGAGTTTGGCCGTACGCCTGATACGCCCGCCGAACAGCAAATCCCAGGACGGGACCACAACACGAGGTGTCAGAGTATGTGGTTTGCAGGCGGCGGAATGAAAGGTGGATCGATCATCGGCACCACGGATGAAATTGGGCATAAAGCGGTGGAGAACATCTATCACATGCATGATGTACATGCGACGATTCTGCACCAGATGGGGTTGAACGATCTGAGGCTGACTTACTATTTTGGCGGGCGGAATCGTAGGCTGACGGATTTGGGCGGGCGAGTGATCCGCGAATTAGTTGGATAGAATTCGACCCTTATGAAGTGGTTGTTTTTATTGATGTCCGGTTGGAGTGTCGTTGAGGCGCAGGCGGGCCTTGAAGACGAGGCCCTGCGAGTGCTCGCGAGTAAGTGCGGGGCTTGTCACGGAGCGGCGGCGGCGGGAGGCTTAAGGCTGGATTCGGCGGAGGGATTTCGTAAGGGTGGGAAGAGTGGGCGGCCGGTGGCAGAAGTGTTGTTGCTTGCCGTTCGCGGCGGGGATGCGAGTGTGAAGGCGATGCCTCCGGGTGGGAAGTTGAAGGCGGAAGAAGTTGCTTCGATCGAGAGCTGGATTGGGAGTGGGGCGAAGTGGGCGGGCGAGCATTGGGCCTGGCAGGCATTGCGTGTGCCGAACACTGGGGACTCGATTGACGCGGCGATTGATGCGATGTTACGCGTGAAGGAAATCGCGGCGAATGGGCTGGCGGATAAGCGGACACTGATACGGCGATTGCATTTTGACTTGACGGGTTTGCCGCCGACAGATGGGCAGTTTCGGAAGGCGGATCGGGATCGGCGTGAGGGCTGGCAGGGGCGGCTCGTGGACCGTTTACTCGCGACACCGCAGTTTGGGGAGCAGTGGGGACGCAACTGGCTGGATGTGGCGCGCTATGGTGAGGATGACTTTGGCGGGACGGCGGTGCGGCCTTATCCGAATGCGTGGCGTTACCGGGATTGGGTGGTTGGTGCGGTGAACAGGAATTTGCCTTATGACCGATTTTTGATGGCGCAGTTGGCTGGAGACTTGATGGGGGACACTACGCTTACGGGTGGGTTGGGTTTGACTGGATTGGGGCCCTGGTATTACGGCATCTCGCAACCATTGCAGGCGCGGGCCGATGAGCGGCACGACCGGGTGGATGTTGTAAGTCGGGGGATGCTGGGTGTGACGCTCGCTTGTGCGAGATGTCACGATCATAAGTACGATCCTTTTTCGCAGAAGGATTATTATGCAATGTCGGGGGTGTTTGCGAGTTCGGCTTATAAGGAGTATCCGCTGGTTCCAGAGGCGGAAGCTGTAAGTTGGCGGGCGAAGAAGAAGGCGCTCGATGATGCGGAGAAGAAACTGGAGAAGTTTCTCGCGGCGCAGGCGGAGATTTTGAAGGACCACTTTGCCGTGGGGATGTGGCGCTACATGATGGCCAGCTTGACGGGGGATGCAACGGGATTAAATAGCGAATTGTTGAGCCGCTGGTGTGATTATCTGAAAAAGCCGGAAGAGTTTCATCCATCGTTGAAGGCCTGGTTTGCGGGGCCGGATGAAGGGAAGGCGCGAGAGTTTGAGGCGTTGATGGTGGGGATTCTGGCGGAGAAGCGGCAGGTGGACGAGGAGAATCGTCTGGTTGTGGAGGCCGCGATGAAGGTGGCCGTGAAGCCGAAGAGGACGATTGTTCTGCCGGGCGGATATCGCAGCGAAGAGGATTTCAATCCGGGGGCGGATGTGCCGGTGAAGTCGATCGCAAGAGACCGGTATGTGGCTTATAACCGCACCTTTAATGATGCCGGGGCACCATTGCGGTTTCCGGGTGAGTTGACTGTCACCTTACTCGAAGGTGAGGCGCGGAGGCAGCATGACGGCTTGAAGGCGGAGCGGGATGGCTTGAAGAAAGAGTTGCCGGCGCAATACCCGTTCTTTGACGGAATTAGTGAGTTCGAGTCCTGGGATCTGAATCTGGATCAGCGCGGGAATCCGGAAGATCCGGGTGAGGTGGTGCCGAGGCGCTTTCCATTGGTGTTGAGTGGCGGGAAACCCGTTGCACTTACGCAAGGGAGCGGGCGTTTGCAGTTGGCCGATACGGTGGCGCATCATCCGCTTGCGGCGCGGGTGGCTGTGAACCGGATGTGGATGCATTTGTTTGGACAGGGAATCGTGCGGACGCCTTCTAACTTTGGACTGGCCGGGGATCGGCCGGGAAATCCGCAGTTACTCGAGTATCTGGCCGGGCGCTTTATTGCGCTGCGCTTTGACGGGAAGGCGATGATCCGCGAGATGGTTTTGAGTGCGGCGTATCAGCGGAGCGCGGATGGGGAAGTTGCGTCGGATGTCGAGAACCGGCTTTGGTGGCGGCAGAACCGGAAGCGGCTGGCGGCCGAGCCGATGCGGGATTCGATGCTGGC
>JBKJSR010000109.1:0-7608 GCA_046594355.1 Bryobacter sp. | reverse complement strand
CTCGTCCACTAACTGGTCGGTACCGACGGTGCGCGAGATTGGCGTAAGCGCTGTGTCGAGGGTGGCCTCTGTGTCGCGTGTCGCAAATTCGTGTTGCGTATGCTCTTCCCAGAGTTTCTCCAAGTCCAGTTCTGGCATGAGGGAAGTTTGGCGTAGCCGGTTTTGGCTACATGGAAGGACGAAGTTGATCGCCTTCGATGGCCTTTTGCTGGCCATCGGGTGTGCCGGCTTCTATCGCTTCGTAGGTCTCGACACCCAGGGCGCTGATGGCGAAGCGGCCGTTATCGGTGCGTATGACGTAGCCTTTTTCACGGAGATACCAAAGGGCGAACTCGAGGTGCTCCTTTTCGATGCCGAGGACCTCCTCGACTTCGCGGAGTTGCACATAAGGATGATCCGGTTTGCGCAGGCGCTTGCGGTACATGACGGCAAGCGTCATCGTGCGTTTGCGGCGTTCGGCGTTTGTGCCATCGCCTTCCCGCTGATTGCGGAATACATCCCAGGTTTGCTGCCGGTTGGCGGTCCATTTGACGTCGTATGCGGCGCGCTTTTGGAGGTCGCTCAAGGTCTGATAAGCCTCAAGGAGCCTCTGAAATTTCCTTTCGTCGCCGGTATCTTTATGATCGGGATGGTAGCGTTGCGCAAGCATGCGGTAAATGCGATGAATGGTTTCGAAATCCGCCTTTGGATTGACCTGCAAAATCTCGTAATAGTCGTCTTCGCGATCCGAAGCTCTGCTACCTCTTTCAGCCGACTTCTGCGCCTCGATGCCGGCACGATATGTGTTCTTGCCACTCGCGCTGAGCCAGCATACGATGCCGTTCCAGAGATCATTGGCACCGGATTCGCATGGGATTTCGACTTGCACTGCCATGCCGAGAGGCAATGCCTTCGCAACTTCCACGCACAGTCCGACATCGCTGTAATCGACTAGTTCACCGTCCAGACGCGCCGCAAAGCGGCTTCCAGGCTCTGTAACTACGATCAGCTTTGTGCTGGCGGCCTTGCGCTCGACTCCCCTGCGACGTCTTTCTTCCATACAACCACCTATCGGCAGAAAATTGCAATCGCTACAGGGTGCGATCAGGCACGCAAGCGGGGGAAGTAGAATCAAACCAACACGAATGCCTCCGCCGCAACGACTGGTTTCTCTCGATGTCTTCCGCGGTATCACCATCGCCGCAATGATTCTGGTGAACAACCCTGGTTCGTGGGATCAGATCTATGCCCCCCTGCGCCATGCGGTGTGGCACGGCTGGACGGCGGCGGATATGGTGTTTCCTTTCTTCTTGTGGATCTCGGGCGTGGCGATGACGCTTTCATTTTCACGCCGTAAGCGCGAGGGTGCGGACAATGGCAAGCTGCTGCTGCACACAGCCCGCCGGGCGGCGGCCATCTTTGCCCTCGGCCTGCTATTGAACCTGATCCCGAATTTCGATTTTGCGCAGGTGCGCATTCCGGGTGTGTTGCAACGCATCGGCATTTGCTACTTCTTCGCGACGCTGATTTATCTCTACACTTCGCGGCGAGGGCAGATAGCGGCAGTAGTGGGGATGCTTGGCGGCTATGCGGCGATCATGATCTTCGCCCCTTTTCCAGGTGCAACGGCGGACCGCTGGAGCATGGAATCGAACGCGGCGCGCTTCGTCGACGGCATCCTGCTCGAAGGCCATATGTGGCGACAGACGAGAGTGTGGGATCCGGAGGGGGTACTCTCAACTCTGCCGGCCATCGCGACGATGTTGTGCGGTATTTTGGCCACTCGCCACCTCGTGTCGGGGATATTGCTGATACTTGCCGGGTTGTCGCTTGGCCTCATCGTGCCAATCAACAAGAGCCTGTGGACGCCGAGCTTTGTTTTGCTGATGGCGGGGCTTGCGTCGCTGATTTTTGGGACGCTGCGCTGGTGGATCGACGAGAAGGGCAGGCGGGGTGGATGGAAGTTTTTTGAGATCTACGGCACCAACTCGATCGTGTCGTTTGTACTGTCGGGAGCGATCGCGCGAATTCTCGCGCTGAGCGGTGCGGGCAAGTCGATCTATCTATGGCTTTGCACCTATATTGCCCCGATCGACGCTTCGCTGCTTTACGCACTGCTCAACGTTGCAGTGTGCTTCCTCGTGGTGTGTCTGCTGTACCGGAAGCGGATTCTGGTTCGCCTCTGAGCCAGCGCCACAGGACATAGCCGCAGACAGGGAAAGCCGTTGCAATCCAGAAAGCATACTCGTAATGTTTCTGGTCGAAATAGCCGCCAAAGATGGGTGCCGTAATCGCGGTAAGCGCCGAAAAGCTGCCCGCGCCAAGACCGGCAATCAAACCCGCACGCCCATTCCCAAAGGCGCTGGTGGCATAAGCAATGCCGCCCACGATAAAACTTCCCGTGACGAACATGGCGAGAAACAACTCGAACATGAAGAGCGGCAGGCTGGTGACGATCGGCGCGAAAGCCAGCGGCAGACTGAAGACGAGGCCAATCGTGAAGGCGCGCCGACATGCTTCGCTGGTGCTCACTCCCCGCTTGACCAGGCGATCAATCCACCAGCCCCAGAAGAAATATCCACACTCCCAGCCGAGCGGCGGAATCCACAACAGGCCGCCCAGTTGCGCTTGACTCAAATGGAAGACTTGCGAGAGATACAGGCCGCCCATGTAGAGGATAAATCCCAGGGGTACGGCACCCATCGCGTAAGCGGCGATGAAGGCGGCAACGCGACGGTCGCGCCATACAAAGCCACTGGTTTCGAGTTTCGGACGCAAAGCGAGATCGGGCCTGCGGCAGAGTATCCACCACCACACCAGCCAGGCAATGCCCGCCATACCAGTCACCCAGAACGACATGCGCCAGCCGTAAGCAAGCGCGATCGGAGTCACGATGAGGGGCGTGAGGATCGCGCCCAGCGAGCCGCCGGAATAGCTCAAGGCGATGCCGCGCGAGCGGCGCTCGGGATCGAGAGTCTGCATGACGGTACGTAGCGATCCGGGGAAAGTGGCCCCTTCGCAGAAGCCGAGTCCGGTGCGGAGGATTCCAAAGCTGAGGGCTCCACCGGCAAGGGCGTGCATGGCGCTGGCAAGGCTCCAGCCGGCGACGGCGAGCGTCATGCCAATCTTGACGCCGAGACGGTCGAGCAAGATCCCCCAGAGCGGATTGCCAAGCATGTAGGCGTAAGAAAATGCGGCGACGATCCATCCATATTCACGGGCGCTCAGGCCTGTTTCTTTCTGGATGGTGGGGATCAGGACGGCAATCGCGTTGCGGTCGATATAGCTGATGGTCGATACGATCATCATTGCCAGGGCGGGCGTCCAGACTCTGGCTGTTTTCGACAATCTCCGATTCTATCCACTTCATCCACTAATTCCGGCGATTCGTCGGAATTTTCGCCTTCGAGCGGCGAAGCGGCGGCAAACTCGAAACATGAAACCACAAAACTTACTCCTCACCGCCGCCGCGATCATTTCTTTTGTGATCCCCGTACTGCATGGCCAGCAGCGCTTTGATCACGTTGTGCGAGGCGACTTCTTCGCCGGATTCGCCGGAAATGCAGAAGCCCTGGATCGCGCCATGAAGGTCACCGAAGCGGCGCTCAAAGAGAATGCGAATCACGCCGAAGCGCTGGTGTGGCACGGCGCGGGGCTCTTCTTCCAGTCGAGCGCGTACTTTCAGAAGCAGGACATGGCCAAAGGCATGGAATTGTATGGCCGTGGCTTGGGCGAGATGAACAAGGCCGTCGCGCTTGAGCCCAAGAACATCGGCGTTCGCGTACCCCGTGCGGCGGTGCTCTCCGCCGGAGCCCGCAACATGCCGCCGCACATGGCCAAGCCTCTTTGGGAATCGGTGATCGACGACTACTACACTGTCTATCAGATGCAGGAGAAGAACATGGATCAGCTTGGCACGCATCCGAAAGGGGAATTGCTGTTTGGCCTCGCGGATACTTTCAGCCGTCTGGGTGCAACCGAGAAAGCCGACTTCTTCTTTGGCGAGTTGCAGAAGCAGATGCCCAACACTCCCTACGCCAAGCGTGCGGCAATCTGGTTTGAGACTAAACAGCCCTTACCTGCGGCACAGGTCAATTGCATTGGCTGTCACACCGCCGGCAAGTAACTCATGCGACACCTTGCCAAACTTTTGTTCTTCAACACGCTGGTCGCGCTGATCGTTATCCTGATTTCCTCCGTCTTCTTGCGCGACCCGAGACCACAGCGCCTGCTCTGGTCTTTTGTCGTCTCGTGGGTTTATGCGACTACGATCGGGAGTATTTCTTGGTGGGTGCTGCCCAGAGTTGCCCCCCGCATTCGTGGCGGCGCGGTAAACCGTTGGCTGCAATTGCTCCTGGTATTGTTTGCGATTGGACTGGGAGGGGGGACGCTCGCCTTTTTGCTGATGATCACACAACCATTTCTCAGAGCGAAGCTGGAATACTTGCCTTCCATGGCGATTTGCATTGTGATCACTTTGTTGATCGGGTCGATCTCTTGTGTGGTGGAAGAAGCGCGGCATCGCTTGCAAGCCTCCACCCTTGAGTTGCGTACGCGGGAGCTCGAGCGCGAGCGGGCGCTCAAGGCTGCCTCGGACGCCCAACTGCAGAGCCTCGAATCGCGCATCCATCCGCATTTTTTGTTCAATACTCTGAACTCGATTTCCAGTCTGGTGCGGTCGAACCCGCAGCAGGCCGAGGAGATGATCGAACGCCTGGCGGCGCTGTTGCGCTTTTCACTCGACCGCCATGGCAACATGGTGAGCCTCGCCGATGAGTTGAAAATCACCCGCGATTATCTGGAGATCGAAAAGGCCCGCTTTGGCGAGCGGCTGCGCTTTGCGTTTGAGGTGCCCGAAGAATTGTTGCAAGCACAAGTGCCGGCGCTGTCGTTGCAAACCCTGGCTGAAAACAGCGTGAAGCATGCGGTAGGGGTGCAGCGTGACGGCGCGGAGATCCTGATCCGCGCTCGTGCGAACAATCAGATGATCGAGTTTCAAGTTTGCGATACCGGCCCCGGATTTTCGCCCGACAGTTTAGCGGCGGGGCATGGGCTCGACACGCTGAAGCAGCGTCTCGATTCGCTATTCGGCGACCGGGCAACTCTCACGACGCGACGGCTCGAACCCGGCATGGAGGTTGCCTTCCGCATCCCATGTTGACGGCCTATTTGCTGGACGATGAACGCTTAGCCATCGAACGCCTGACAAGGATGCTGGCAGCGGATGCGCGTGTGCGTATCGTCGGGTCTGGCTGTGATCCGGAGGCGGCGCTTGCTGAGATCGACAACCTGCTGCCAGACTTGTTGTTTCTCGACATCCAGATGCCTGAGCTCGATGGCTTTGAGATGTTGCGGCGACTGACGCACCAGCCGCTGGTGATCTTCACGACAGCCTACGATCAATACGCGCTGCAGGCTTTTGAGACCAACAGCATCGCTTATCTTTTGAAGCCGGTGGAAGCGGCAAAGCTCACCCAGGCCCTGAATAAGGTGGAGGCTGTCGGGGGCGGCCGACAGCCGGCCCCCGACATCGCCAAACTGCTGGCGCAGATTGCAACCAGGCTGCAGCCGCCTGCAAGCGTCTATCCAGAGCGGATCAGCAGCAAGACGGGAGACCGAACGGAGTTCATCGATCTGTCGCGAATCACGCATTTCTATGCGGAAGATAAATTGAGTTTTGCGGCGACCGAGCTGAAGAACTACATCATCGATCAGACGATTGCCGAGCTGGAGGCGAAGCTCGATCCGGCAAGATTCTTTCGTGTGCATCGCTCTACGCTGGTGAATCTAGCTTATGTCGCCGAGCTGTATACGTACTTTGGGGGCAGGCTGACGATTCGGCTCAAGGACGCGAAAAAGACCGAGCTTACGGCCTCAAAAGAACGGGCACGCGAGTTGCGCGAGAAGCTCGGCCTATAGCCCGCAATGCTGCTAGGCGAGCGTCGGGAACTTCGCCCGCGCGTAGTCGATGCATTGCTGATTCAACTGGTCTTCGAGGGCCAGTTGCTGTTCGGGGGTGAGCCCTGAAGTGCCGGGCAGCGGCTTCTTGGGCGGATGATTGCGAATCCAGGAGATCAGCATCGCGAGATCGCGTGGAGGCACGGGGCTCTTTTCGTCGTAGACCTTCCAGTATTGCTCGGTGAAGATCGGCACCTTCAACGGATCGCGAGTGAGCATCTCAAGCTGAAAGAGCATTTTCGGATTCTTCTTCTGCATCCGCGTCACAATGGCGGCAAGGTCGATATGCCCATCGCCTAGCGGGACTTCCGAGAGCAGAATACCGTCCTGGTAGAAGTCGACGCCGATGTCCTTGAAGCTGACAAATATCGTGTAGGGGGAAAGTGTATCGATCGTCTGCTGCGGTGTCTCGATGAGCGAGACGTTGTTCACGAGGTCAAGGCAAACGCCCACATATTCGCTACTGGTAGAACGCACCCAGGCGGCGAGCTCATCCGAGCGCCAGCCCTTGTGGTTCTCGATCGCGAGCGGCATTTTGTACTTGCGCAAAATCGGCTCGGCCCGGCGAACGGCTGCTTTGCAAAGCGCATCGAAGTCGTGAAACTCGGCGGCGCTTTTGAACTGTTCATAGCGGCGACCAGAGAAGGGGTCGTGAACGCAGACGACGCGGCCATCCATTTCGGAGCAGGCCTTGACGGAAGCTTCGTACTTCGGCAAATCGGTATCGGTGCGCGGCGTCCGCACGAGCATCGTGAGACGCATGTCGTATTTGTTGACCTGATCGCGAATCTTTCTGATGGCTGCGGGGTCGAGATCCGGCGGCAGATTGGTATGTGCCGCGCCCAGACCCTTTTGGTGACAATACTCCACGATGTCCCAGTTCTTGCCCATCGCTTTGATGCGCGCGGTGAGGCCGGGTCCGGCGGATCCCATATTTTTCAGAACTTTTGGCGGGGTTGCTGCGGCGGCTAGGCCTGTTGCCGCAAAGCTGGTGAGTGTATCTCTTCTTGTCATTACGCTAGCGACGATTGTAGAACAGCTTGGGACACGACTCCAGCAGAGCATCGGGAAACAGGGGGATAATAAGGGTACCTGCCTAGCGATCGGGTAAAGGATACATATGGACAAGAGATTGGCAAAGCGCCACAAGCGCCAGGTTGCGCGTGCGAAAGATCGAATCAAGACCTCCGAGCCCGACCTGCGGACTCCGGAGCAAATCAAGGAAGCGCGGGAAGCGAGCCGTCCTGCCGGTGGATGGACCAGCGGCGCTGGTGGAAGTTCCGTCGCGCCGTCGAGCAGAAGTCAAGCCGGGTCTGTCTCAGGCAGCGCGGCGAAGACTGACGCTTAAGAGCGCAATGAGCACACCGGTGGGGCTATTCAATACGCGATGTCCGCATTGCAAATCGATTGAGTTCAGGAGAGTGGGGCCAAGGAATGGGCTTGAGAATGCCTTTCACTGGCTGCTTCAGTCCTACCGATGTGAACTTTGCGGGCATCATTTTTTCCTGTTCCGCTGGCAAGCACCCAGCGAGGGTGCGGCTTAAAGGTCCCTGATCGAAATGATGCCTTCTGGACTTAGGCATCTAGCAAGAATAACGTGAACAATTAGGATTTAGCACTTGGAAGGATAGAGTAGTTCCATTCGCCGTGGAATTCGTCTGGCTGAAGATG
>JBKJSR010000060.1:0-8599 GCA_046594355.1 Bryobacter sp. | reverse complement strand
TGAGCTGCTCGGCATCTTGTGGGCCGATGGTCGCCAGCATCATCCGCCAGGAGGTGATGTAGCAGGAAGGCGCGGCTACTTTGATTCTGTCGTCGAGGGCGGCGAGGTAAGTGGAGTGAGTTCCACCGCCGGAGTTACCCGTGACTGCTACCCTGCTCCTGTCGACCTCAGGGCGGGATAGAAGATAGTCGAGAGCACGGATGCCGTCCCAAATGGTGTAGCGGGCGAGGTTGTCGCCAACGAGCAGAGTTTGCAGGCCGAGCATGGTGTGTTCGGTGGTGGAACGGTTGTGTCCGAGCTCGGAATCCTCCGCGTAGGAGCTGTAGAACTGAAGGCGTTCGCCTTGACCGAGCGGGTCCCAGGCGAGGGCGACATAGCCGCGCCGGGCCAAGGTGATCAGCATTTGCTGCCAGGCCGAATGGGACTTCGAACCGGACTCGTGACCGAGGGGAAACAGAACGGCGGGATGCGGTGCCTGGCCGGACTTGGGGAGGTATAGATTCGCTGTGACGAAGAAGCCGGGCTGGCTTTCGAAGACGATTTTTTCGATGCGGTAGCCGTCGCGATCAATGGTGGCGGTGGTGCGGGCGTTGAGGGGAGTTTTGGGAGGCAGGCCGCCGATGGAGCGAATCAGGCGTTCGCGGATGTAAGTGCGGCGGGCGGCGAAGTCTTGCGGGGTAGACATTACGGCGAGTTTGAGTTCACGCCCGGTGAGCAGCGCGAGGGCCGACCGCTTCAGGTAGGCAGGCAGCATCTCGCGGGCATGTTCAAATTCCACGTGGCCTTTGAGGAAATTCAGATCGTCGGCCTGGAGGGGCATGCCTACGATGAGGAGTAACAGCAGCAGGCAGTATTTTTGCTCAAGCATCTATCGAGTCTACATGCTTATGCGATGCTATTTTTCGAGCCGGACGACGGCGACGTTCCGGTCCTGGACGGTGAGTTGCACCACGTTGCCGGCGAGCTTCACGGCGGGAGTTCCAGTTTGCCATAAGTCTTGCCCGCGGCTGAAAGAGCCGGCGCGAACTGCGTCCAGAGTTACTGCAATCGTGCGCGGGGTGCGGCTTGGGTTTACCACCCACAAGTAGCTGCCGCCAGCGCCAGTGTGGAAGCGTGCCTGGAGGCCGGTTTCACTGACTCGGGCCAATGGCTTGACACCCGCCCAGTCGAGAAGCTTGGCGAAGAAATTGCGAGTGCCTGCGGCGTGATTCAGGAAATAGGACCCGCCGGGGAAAGTACCGAGCAGTAGAGTGCGGCCCTTGCCGGGTTTGTGTTCCACGGCAGCGATGGTGCCATCGGCATAGGCACCGACCTGCTTGCCGCCAGCGAGGGCAAATTGCTGCAGGAAATAGCGGCCACCGATGTTGTGCCCCTGCACTTGCAACGTGAGATTTTCGAGAAGATCGGGTGTGAATTCGACATAGCTCTCGCGAGCGCCAAAGAGCGTATCGAGCCCATAGTTTGGCTGGCGGGTGCCAACTTTACCGCGCTCGCCAAAGTAGCCGGGCAGCGCTTCACTGACCAGAATGCCGCCCTCGCGGACGTATTGTTCGAGCAAGCGGGCGCTCGAATCTTTGAGATGGATGGGATAGGGCAAGTAGACCAGCGGATATTGCCGCAGATCGTCGATGTGGACGAAGTCGGCTTGAATATTGCTATCGAAAAACGCCTGGTAAGCGCCACGGGCCGACTCTGCGTAGTGCCTGGTGCTGCCCTGTTGCTGGACGAAATTAAAGACCTCCGACTCGGGTACAAAGACAACGCCAACATCGCCGCGCACGGGCTTGGACTTCCAAAGATTCTGATTCTGATTGGCCCAGCGTGCGACTTGGCCAGCCATCTCGGCGCGCGGTGTAATTGCGCCATCCATGCCCATGGGGCCGAAGGCTCCAAACAACGGGCCATCGAGTACGGGGCGCCATCTTGGATAGAGAATACCGGTTGCGCCGCCAGCCATCGAAATCAGGTTCCATAGGCGGACATCCTTTGGCTCTGTGATCCGGCCGTCCTCTCTGGGGCGTCCAATCACTTGCGGTTGCATCCAGAGCGGACCGGCCTGCGCTTCTGCATGCCAGAAGGGTTTACCGCGCGAACCGGCGCGGGTGATATCGAGGGCATGGAACTGCTTCCATAACTCGCTGCCCTTGCGCGAGGCAACCCAGGTCAGGCCCCAGCTATCGACCTGCGCGGCGGAGCGCCATTCGTTGTTGGCGGAGGCGGGTAGGCCTTCGAGCGTAGAGGCGATGCCGTGCGCCGTGACGCGATTGCGCTTGTCGAGTTTGCGGAAGAGATCGACTCGCCACTGGAGCTGACGGAACATATTGTCCGTACGGAATTCAAGCCAATCGAGACTTTCCGGGTAGCCGCTAAAGTTGCGCGGCGGGTGGACGTTTTGCCAATCGGTGAAACTGTAGCGGTACCAGGCCTTGCCGAGGTTTTCGAGGGTGCCGTATTTCTTTTGCAGCCATTCGCGAAATTTCTTTTGGGTGGCATCGCAATAGCAGAGCATTTTGGGAGGTGCGCCGCCGGGCCAGGCATGTTCGTTCCAGAGATCCCAGGCCCACATGGCGGGATGATTGCGGTAGCGCTCGATGAGGGTGGTGAGAAAGAGTTCGGCGCGGTCCTTCAGGTCTTCGTTATCGAGGCAAAGCCCAGGGAAGCCTCCGGTGGCGCTGGAGGCGGAGATTTGCGAGTTGATGACACTGTCATCCGAGGCAAGATAGCGGGCGTGGGGATACTTGCTGAAGGCCCACTCGGGAGCGGCCGTGACCATTTCGGAGACGGTGACTTTGATGCCGTTCTCGGCGGCTAGCTCAAACATTCGGTCGTAATCGCGCCAGTCGAATTTGCCGGGGGCGACTTCAATCGACGACCACATGAACCAGTGGCGAAAATTATTGATGCCCAGCTTGGCGGCTGTACGATGGTCATTGGCCCAATCTTCTTCTGGAGGACCAGACTTACGGAAATATACCGCGCCATAAGGGAAAACAGGATCGCCGCTCGACTGAGCGTTCAACAATCCCACCGCAGGCAAGCCCGCAAGAAAAAGGCGTCGATTCATGGTAGGTCCTTAGAACAGAAGTTTCAAGCCGAACTGGATTTGACGGCCCGTGGCCTGCGAACCGCTCAGCTTTCCGAATTCCGGATTGTTGTCGTTGCAGGCGGAACCTGGCGTGCGGCCGATACAGGTCATCGGCGGGCTGTTGGAACTGGCGAGGCTGAAGGTTGGGGTGTTGGTCAGATTGAAGGCTTCGGCGCGGAACTGCAGACGAATGCGTTCCGAGAAGCTGACCTGTTTGAAAAGGGAGAAATCGAAGTTGACCGATCCAGGCCCACGGGCCACGCGACGGGCGGAGTCTCCATAGAGCTGGATGGGAGCTCCAGTGGTGCTTGGGGTGGTGCCCGGCACGCGGAAAGCGGCTGGGTTGAAGAAGCTGTCGGGACCTCGTCCGCTTGTGACCTGGATGGGTTGTCCCTTGACGCGATCGGGAACATTGAAGGTATTGAAGATGGGAGGAAGGCGGTTGGTACGGATGTCGGTGGGGAAGCCGCCACGCAAGGTGGTAATGCCATTTACCTGCCATCCACCCACTACCTTGCCCACCATGCGGTTGCCGTTGAGCCAGCGCTTGCCGGGGCCCCAGGGTAATTCGTATCCGTAACTCACGTTGAAGATGTGGGCCACGTCGATTGGGGCAAGTCCTGTTTCGCGAGACAGATTGTAGGTGTCGAGGGAAATGGAGGTTCCACCATTTTGGGTGAAGGCGCTGGGCCCGGAGCCGCCCTCTTCCATGTTTTTCTGCCAGGTGTAATTCATCAGGAAGTTGAGCCCGTTGCGGTGGCGTTTTTCGAGGCGCAAGTTGAAGGCATTGTAATTAGATTTTGCCCTTGAAAAAGTAGGAATGATCACGCCATTGACCATCGGGTAAGGCCGTTGGCTCTGGATGTTGCGGCCGTTGAGCGCGTATTCGAAGGGAACCTGATTGACGTTGATGAACAACGAAGCGAGGTCGCTGCCGCGGGCACCCTGATAAGAGGTTTCGATCAGCAATGCCTCGGAGGGCTGGAACTGGAAGGATAAATTGTACTGCTCCAGCCTCGGAAAGCGTGCGTCGTGGAAGCCCTGGGAGCGGATGGTGCGGGTGATGGGCGAGGTGGCGCTGTAAGCTTCGAGAGTGGTCGCGGTTGGGCCGGCCTGGACGGGCGTGTTGATTGTATATGGAGGCAGTATGGTGCTCGAAGCGGTGACTACGGGAGCGATCAAAGCGGGCGTGTTGGGATTATTGCCGGCGAGTTGCGTGACTTCCTGGTTCTGATCGCGCAGCCCGTAGAAAATCCCGTATCCGCCGCGTATTACCAAGCGCCGTTTGGCCTGGTAAGCGAAGCCGATGCGGGGAGAGTAATTGTTGTGGTCGCCGTCGACGATGCCACGCGTGTAGCCGTCTTTGCCCGGTACTGCGAAGCGGGCCTTGTCGATATCGAAGAGGCCGCCGCGATTGCGGATATCGATGGGCTGGGTGTATAGGTCGTAGCGGAATCCGAGGTTGAGAGTGAGGCGCTTGGAGACCTTCCAGTCGTCCTGGAAAAAGGTGCCGAAGTAGGCGTCGGCCTGACGTCCCCAATCGAGCATTTGTGTTCCCTGAATCAGACTGGGGAAACCCATGAGGTAATCGGCGAAGGGTGCGCCAGAGCCTGGTGTATCGCTACTGGAAGAGAAGATCGACCCGAAGATGAACTGGCCGAAAAACGGACTGCCGCGCAGAGTGTCGAATCGGTTGCGGCGGATGTCGACACCCATTTTCATGCCGTGTTTTCCCCGGTTGACCGATATCGTGTCGGCGAAGTGGAAGCGATTTTCATAGTTCAAATCGCTAGAGCCGCCGCCAAAGCCATCGAACTGCGTCGAGCCGGTGCTCTGGCCGGAAAAATTGAACGCGATGGACGGAAAGCCCGTTACCGGGAAGGGGAAGATCGCAACTTTATTGTCGATTGCGAATTTGGCGCCTTCGCTTACCTGATCGACGTAGCGGCTGCCGTTGTGCCGCGTGTACCCGGCGCGAAACTCATTCACGACCGTGGAAGAGAAGACATAAGTGTCGTTCAATACGACTTGAAAAATATCCCGATAGAGCGTGCTGCTGCCGCCGATGAATCCGTCGATGGTAGCCGGTTGCGGATTGTTCTGATTGCTCTTTGAAACTCGTCCAAACAGGTAGTGGTTGCTGGTGACGGCGTGGTCTATACGGACATCCCACTGGTCCTGATCGAAGCCGCGGGGAACCTGACGGAAAAAGTTGCGGGACTGCGCGCCGGAGGCACCAAAGTTCGTATCGGGAATCAGTTTCAGTACGGCCGCCGAAGAAGGATTGATGCGTGATTGCGGGACTAGCGCGCCGGGGAGGAGTGTGCTGATGACGGTGCCAGCCGGTCCGATGCGGCGGGCGAGAGGATCGAAGATGGGAACGCGCAGGGACGACAGATCACCGCTCCGGATGGAGGATGGAGGCAGACTGCCAATGTTCGACGCCGCTGCAGTGCGCTGGCGGGTGCCCTGGTAATCGCCGAAGAAGAAAGTCTTATTGCGGATGATACGTCCGCCCAGGACACCACCAAACTGATTCTGCCGGAAGGCAGCGCGAGGCAAGCCGGCGGAGTTGGTGAAGAAGTTGTTGGCATCGAGTTTGTCGTTGCGGAGAAACTCGAAAAGCGTGCCGTGAAAATCGTTGCTGCCGCTCTTGATCGAGGCACTGATGACGGCTCCGGCGGCGTGGCCGAATTCGGCGGAAAACGAATTGGTCTTTACTTTGAATTCCTGGACGGCGTCGACACTCGGCTGCATTGCGATGCCACTGCGGCCGATGGCACCGGAGGTGACAGTAGTGTTGTTGTCGACGCCATCGAGCAGCACTTCGTTTGAGGAGAATCGTCCGCCGCCGGCGATGAACGGCAGGTTAGTGCCCATGCCAACGACAGGCGTTGTGTTCCCGGCCAAGAGGCCAAGCGCGAATGGATTGCGTCCGTTGAGCGGCAAATCCAGAATCTTCCTGTTCTCGATTACCTGACCGAGCGATGAGGTGTCGGCTTCGAGGAGCGGAGTGGACTCAGTGACCTGGATGGTTTCTACAACATCACCGGGAGTGAGGGTCAGGCGCACGGTTGAGTTCTGGTCCACCTGGAGGGTGAAGGATGCGAGAGTAGAACGTTTGAAGCCGTCGGCCTGCACGCTGATCGTGTACTCGCCGGCGGGCAGGAAGGTAGCTTGAAATTCTCCCAGTTCGCCTGTTGACCCCCGGCGAGTCAAGCCCGTGCCTTTATTGGTGACGGTGACGGCGACCCTGGGGACTACGGCCTGAGTACTATCTTCGGCGACGACGTTGATGGTGCCGGTGGCGGTTTGCGCGAAGGCGGAATGAATGCAGAATAAAGCAGTGAGAGTGGTGGCGAGCAGGAGCCGCATAACTTTTCCTTAACAAATGAAGTATGAGCAAAACTATATACGAAATTCGTGGCTAGTGCTTCGACCGCCAAGGATCTATTCGATCAGGCTGAAGCTGAGAATGTTGCCGCCTGCGGCGATGGCGATGTGCTGCCTGCCTTTGACCGTGTAAGTCATGGGGGAAGACTTCCAGACCTGGCCGGTATTGAAATGCCAGATAGTCTTGCCCGTTTTGGCATCGGCGGCAGCGAAGCTGCCACCGGATTCGCCATAGAAGACGAGACCGCCGGCTGTCGAGAGCACGCCAGAATAGTTCGATTCTGGAGCACCGATTTGTACTTGCTCCCAAACGATTTTGCCGGTTTCGATGTCGAGGGCGCGGAGGATTTTTTGGGGTGGATTGGCGGGGTCGTTGTAGGGGACAAACCAGTTGCCGGCGAGGCGGTATAGATTGCAGTCTTCTACGGTCATGACATAGAAAAGTTTGGTTTGGGGATTGTAGGCAGTTGCATACCAATTGGTTGCGCCACGGACGGCCGGGCAGGCCACCGTGCCGCCGATGCTGGGCTTGGTTTTTTCGTTGACGATCGGGCGGCCTTTGGGGTCGAGACCAGTGGCCCAGGTGAGGCGTTTGACGAAGGGTGTGCCGAGCAGAAATTCTCCATTGGTGCGATCGAGGACGTAGAAGAAACCGTTGCGGTTGGCTTGCAGCAGGAGCTTGCGGGGCTTGCCTTTGAAGTTTGCGTCGACGAGGACCAGAGGCTCGGTAGCGTCCCAATCCCAGAGGTCGTGCGGGGTGAACTGGAAGTGCCATTTGAGCTTGCCGGTGCGCGGATCGAGGGCGATGACGCAATCGGTGTAGAGGTTGTCGCCTTTGCGTTCGGCGCCATCGGTGTCGGGATAGGGGTTACCGACGGGCCAGTAGAGAGTATCGAGTTCGGGATCGTAAGAACCGGTGAGCCAGGTTGCGCCGCCACCGGTTTCGAGCGCGTTGCCGATCCAGGTTTCAGAGACGGGTTCGCCACGCTTGGGGATGGTCCAGAAGCGCCAGACCTGTTCGCCGGTGTCTGCCTTGTAAGCGGCGAGAAAACCACGGAGGGGAGCGTCGCCTCCGCCGATGCCGGAGATGACGAGATCACCGACGACCAGGGGCGCGGCGGTGGCACCGAAGGCACCTGGGGATTCGGGCATAAAGACCTGCCACATGAGAGCGCCGGTGAGGCGGTTGAGTGCGATGAGATGAGCGTCGGAGGTGGCGAAGAAGATGCGGTCGCCGAGCAGCGCGGCCCCGCGCTGCGCGCCTTTGGCGGCGTCGCCGGAGATCTTGGTGGCATCGGCCGGCTTGCGGATGTAACACCAGATCTCGCGGCCTGTGTCGCTCGCGAGGGCGCAGACCTGATTGGGCCCGGTGACGTACATGATGCCATGGGCTAGGAGAGGAGTTGTTTGCAGGCCCATGTAAGGGAGCGAGTAAGTCCAGGCGAGTTTGAGGCGGGTGGCATTGGAGGTGTTGATTTGCGTGAGCGGGCTGTGACGGTTGGCGCTGGGGGAGCCATGGTAGCCGGGCCATTCGCCAAGGCGGGGTTTCTGAACAGCGGCGATGTCGGCGGGAGAGATGGGCTGGTTGGGCTCGGCGACTTTGCCGACGGGGATGCCGCCGAGAGTGCCGAGGTACGCGACGATGTCGCGGTGCTGCGTTGCGTTGAGTTTTACCTGCGGCATGTACGAGGATTTTTGCTCTTCGATGGTTGTGTATTCAGTGCTGTTGAGGAGGTGCATGCGGCCGTCGAAGGTTTGGAGTTGGAGGTCGTGGCGACCCCGGGAACGGGCGAAGCCGCGCAGGGATTTGTTGTCCTTGAGACGGACGTTGACGACGGCCCAGGGGTTGTCGGGGCAGAAGGCCCAGGAGGGGCAGGAGGCGGAGCTGCGCTTGCCCTGGCGCGAGTTGGGATCTTTGAGTTGGGCTTCGATTTCACCGATGGTGAGCTCACGGCCAATGTTCGAGAGGTCGGGGCCATTCGATGCGCCGCGTCCTTGCACCATGTGGCAGGAGAGGCAATTGGCGTCGAAGGATTGTTTGCCTGAGACTTGGTCGCCGACGGGATGGGCGTCAAAGGCGGAGGCGTTCCAGTTGCGAATGGTGCGGGCCAGGATATCGAG
>JBKJSR010000771.1:0-7717 GCA_046594355.1 Bryobacter sp. | reverse complement strand
ATTCCCAGGAAGTGTCCAGGTGTGTTCCGAAAATGCCCGGACTCGAGACGACCACGCGAATTTCGCGTTCGGGTCCGCTGCCGCCTCCACGCGACACTGCAATAGACACAATCCCTAGAGGAGTCTGCGTCGGCATTCGGGCCAAGATCCGGTCGGAAGCAACAAAAAGCAGCGGAATGGGCGAACCATTGATAAGCACCGAGGTGCCCCCCAACTGCATCACCGGCGCTGAGGACCGTTCCGGCGGATAGGGTCCCAAGCGCGCTCCTCGAATGGAGAACAGAGACCCTCGCGCGATTGCGCCGCCCTGTAGAGAAGAAGGCATGCGCGAAGCTGCGTTCCAGATCCCACCGGAGCTGATAAATGGTGGACCGTCGGCGGCACCGAGAAGCAGATAAGCGGCAAGAAGGACCGTTGGACACCGGCCCAGGGTGAAGTGAATCATTTCGCCACCTACTTCAGCGAAACGGTTAATTTCTTCTGACTTTCGTTCGTGCCGATTTTCACGATCAGTTCCTGGTCGCCCGCGCTCAGCCCCGCAGGAATCCGCAGGTTCACCTGGAATAGGCCTGCCGTCTGAAAAGGCACCGCCCCGAAATACAAAATTTCGGCGGGCGCGCCACCTACGGTTGCCGAAAAGAGAAGCGCTGGTTTGGGGTATACGACAGTCGCCAGCAATCCATCGGTTCCGGGCGGGCTCGTCTGCCCTTCGCCAGTTCCATAGGCCACGATAATTTGTCCTGCGGCGGCGGGGTTTGCGGCTGTATTCAAAGTGGAATCCTCATTGAAGATGGCCCCCGGCCCAAGTCCACTGGAGTTCGCCGAAAAAAGCCCTGGAGCGGAATTTGCCACCCTGACGGTCAGGGGCAAAGACTTCACGCCCTGATACTCGATCTGCACTTGAGTATCCGCGCGACCGCCAACGATATAAGGCACGATCGCCGCAGATTGGCCTGCGGAGACGTAGACGATGGGTGCCGCCACGCCGTCGAACAAGATTCGGGTCTGGCCCACCGTCGTGTCCAGCGCGCCGGCTGGCGTAAGCACCGCCGTCTGCAGCGCCGCCGGTCCAACCTTCTCTCCGTATAGAATCACGATTTCGCCCGGGGCCACCGTCCCTGAACCGTAACTGGCTGCATTCGCTACCGCATTGAGTTTCACCGCCGGATCCGGCACGATCACGGGACCAAAATTGGTGAACTTGGCCATAAACGCATCGCCTGCAACCAGCCCTACACTGTTGCGTCCGCCGTAGGACCTTTGCGCCGCGTTTGCCGTCACCGCGAAGTTCGTGGAAGTAGTGGACCCAGTTACATATACATCCCCCGCCGCATCAATGGCGATACCGGCGATCCCATCATCGCCATTGCCCCCGAGGAAGCTGGCGTAGACGAACTGCGAACCGCTGGGATTCAATTTCAGCAACACGCCGTCTCCCACTGCCTGCGACTGTCCGCCGCGGCCACCAAACGTTTTCTGCAGAGCATCGCCGGAGAGTGGAAAATCCGGCGAATTTGTTTGGCCTGCGACGTAAGCATTTCCGCTCGCGTCGATTTTGACATCCCAGCCGAGATCATCGCTCGCTCCGCCGAAATAGGTCGAATAGGACAGAACGGAACCAGACGGCGTCAGCTTCGCCACAAATCCATCGCCCCAGAGCAGATACGAGACCGGGGTGGATGGACCGCCGTAGGTCGTTTTGGCCGCCCCGGCAGTTACTGGAAAGTTAGTCGAAGATGTCGCACCGGTCGCATAGACCGCGCCCGTGGAGTCCAAGGCGATCGACGACACCGCATCGTCGCGATTTCCGCCCAGATAAGTGGAGTAGATCAGCGACGCGCCTGCTGGATTAAGCTTGGCGAGAAACCCATCGCCAAATTTAAAGATCGGCTGTGCGGTGTTATCCGCGCCTCCACCGTAAGTTCTTTGCAAAGCACCTCCAGTAGTCGGGAAATTCGGGGAAGTTGTCTTGCCACCAACATATACTCCGGTTGGATCCACTGCCACTGATCCGGCTGTATCCGCCCCACTACCGCCGAGGTAAGTGGAAAACAGGGCTTGCGACGCGGTTGGGTTGAGCTTAACCACGAACCCGTCTCCGCCCTCATAAATATTTGTGACAACGCCGCCGCCGTAAGTGGACTGAAGCGCTCCAGTAGTAACAGGAAAGTTAGAGGAGATTGTATTCCCGGTGACATACGCATTTCCTAGCGTATCTACCGCTATGCCCACACCCCGATCGTCCCGCGAACCGCCAAAAAAGGTGGAATAGGACAGTTGATTGCCCAGTGGGTTCAATTTCACTACAAATGCGTCACCTCCTTCGTGGTACAAACTGCCGCGACCCTGTCCGGCAAAAGTGGGCTGCACCACGCCGGCCGTGGTGCGGAAGTTGGTCGAGTTGGTATAACCCGTAACGTATGCGCTGCCTTGTGTGTCCACAGCCAGGCCGATAGCCACGTCGTCGGCGTTGCCCCCGATGTACGTCATGTAGGCGAGCGCGCCCGAGGCCGTGTACTTGGCGACAAATGCATCCCCGGTGGACTGATGCGAGGCAATTCCACCGCCGTAGGTTGGCTGCAGCGTGCCGCCGGTACCGGGCAGATTCTCCGAGGTTGTGTTGCCCGCCACGTAGGTATTGCCTTGTGTATCGACCACGATGCCGCGAGCCGCTTCGTTGCCGCTGCCACCGGCATATGACAGATAGTTGAGCGCTGGGTCGATGATCAGAAAACGGGTACGGTCGTATCTTCCAACTTCGAACGAGACGAGCGATCCCTTCAGGCGGAAGCGACCGTCTACCTGCTGCCTGGCCTGATGCCGATTCGAATGATCCTGGCTGGCTTGATAAAGGACTGGCTTTCGCCACCGGATAGGGCCGGTGGGCGTTTCAAGAATGAGATCGCCGTGATCGATGCGAAGCTTTTGTGCGCCACGAATATCGAGTTGGATCGCCCGCGGATCCGCCCCGGGCGCGACGACAAAATCGTACTCCAGCTCTCCCTCCCTGCCGTAATAAATCAGATCGACTCCCGGGTATACACTGCGGTACCGGATCCTGGAAAAGGTTGGGACATTCGTTTGAACTTGATCTCCAACCAGGTAGTTCGTCGTCCCTGAAGCCTGCTCGATCCCTTCGGCTACTACCGCCCTGTTCGCCCCCGGAAGGGTTGTGGAGATCAGTGCTCCCCCGACCCGCAACTCCGTAGTTCCACCGGGAAGGAGCGTCAAGTGATGACGGCTGCCGCGGACTACAAATTGCTTCCCCTTGTTCTCAAATCGCACGTCGCCAAAACTCAGTGCGCCAGCCGCAGCAAGAATAACTGCCAATTTAAACAAAAAAACTATCTTATGCATTTGTGGAAGACTCTATTGTCGTACGCAATGGAAGAAGAGAATGATAATTTCTACATCTTTCCCAAGTTGATCCTATCACTACGGAGCGGCTTACCAGTTTTCCGCACTCCTTCGGCGCAAATTACAACACCGAGTCTCCTGCGTGGAGGGAAATCGCGCCGTTCCCGTTTGCACCAACTCGCGTGCGATTGATGGCCGAAATGGACCGGCCCAACCGGCGATTGCAGCAACTGTCGTTCAAGTGCTGCGGAGGTCCGCGCGAATCGCGAGCGATTCCACGGCAACATCGGCTTGTGAGTGCCTCGCCTTTGAGAAGGTCTTATCGAAGCGGGAATGACCGGGACGGCGGGAGGCCGTATTTTGCCGCTCTCGTGAAGATGTACTTCGACTTCCTATCAAAGGTCAGAGTCTGCGCTGCAACGATCGTTCTACAGTCGTGTGAGCGAATCGCTTCCATCGTGCCTGGATTGAACGCTGCGCCATCTTAGCCGCCCGCCAGCGGAAGCTTCGTGAGGATCTTGCCATCCTTCGCGGTCAAAATCACCATCTGCGGTTGCGCCGGTGTCCCCTCCGGCATTCCAGATTGTCCACTGGCCGCAACAGCCGTACGTCCACTCAAATCAGATCTCCGTTGGCGCGAAAAGTGACTTTCTGCTGCCCCGAAACCAGACTGAGCAGGCAAAGCAGGGTGCGCCACATGCCCGTATCTGACTAAGTGGTGGAGGGGTGGGCGAGGATCCACTGGTGGATGCGGCGGGCAGCTTCGGCGAGATTGTCCCTGCTGTTGGCGTAACTGAAGCGGAGATAACCTTCGCCGTATTCTCCGAAAGCAGTGCCTGCCAGGGCGGCGACGCCCGCTTCGTTGAGCAAACGCGTTGCGAGCACTTCACTGGAGTAGCCAGTGGCGGTGATGTTGGGGAAAGCGTAAAAAGCACCGTTCGGCATGCGGCAATTGACGCCGGGGATCTCGTTCAACAGCGAGATGAAGAGAGTGCGGCGCTCGCGGAATTCGGTCATCATGCGGTCAACGGGCGATTGGTCGCCGGTGAGAGCGGCGAGGCCGGCGCGCTGCACCATGCTGGCCGTGCAACTGATGCCGTTGACGAGCAGCTTCTGCATGGCGTCGATCATCCAGGTGGGCATGACACCGTAGCCCAGGCGCCAGCCGGTCATTGCGTAAGTTTTCGAAAAACCATCGAGCAGGATGGTGCGCTCTTTCATGCCGGGTTCGGAGAGGATGGAGCGAGGAGCGTCGTCAAAGTACATGCGGGAATAGATCTCGTCGGAGAAGACGTAGAAGTCGTGTTCGTGAGCGAGGCGGGCGATCTCGTGGATGTCTTCGGGCGGGATGATGCCTCCGGTGGGGTTGGCGGGAGAGTTGAGGATGAGCAGCTTTGTTTTGGGTGTGATGCTGTCGCGCAGGCGCTGCATGTCAAAACTGAAATCGTTTGCCTCAATCAAAGGAATGGATACCGGAGTGGCACCGGCGAAGCGGACCGCACTTGCATAAGTAGGGAAGCTGGGATTGGGCAGGATCACTTCGTCGCCCGCTTCGACCAAGGCGAGGATCGGAAAGAAAATCATCGGCTTGCCGCCGGGGACTACGCAGACCTCGGAGCTTGATACGGGGACGCCACGAGTTTCGGCGATGTGGGCGGCAATCGCTTGGCGGAAGTCTTCGTAGCCGAGGGTGGGGCCGTAGTGAGTCCAGCCGGCATCGAGAGCGGCTTTGCCAGCCTCGATTACGTGAGCGGGAGTGTCGAAGTCGGGCTCGCCGATTTCGAGATGGATGATGTGTTTGCCTTGGGCCTCAAGGGCGCGGGCTTTTTGCAATACGGAGAAGGCACCTTCGAGCTGGAGCTCGTTGATGCGGGAAGCAATTTTCACTGAATGACCTCGAAGATGGGGTAGTCGGCTGATGCGGCAGTTTCCTGAACGCGATCGCCGATGATGACGCGGAGGCCCGCGATGCGGACGAGTTCGCGAGCGCCGCCGGGAAACTCGACGACTGCGATCTGATAGGGGGCCTCGGCGGCAAAGCGCTCGGGGGCGGAGTGGATGACGGTTTCTGTGTATACGATTGCTTGGCGCATGGACTAACTCTTCTGAAGGATAGTAACGACTGAGGTGGCACCGCTGCCGCCCAGGTTTTGGGCGAGCGCGTTGTCGGCGCGGGAGACTTGTCGCGGGCCGGCTGTGCCACGCATCTGGATGACCAGATCACAGATCTGCGCAACTCCTGTGGCCCCGACAGGGTGGCCCTTGGCTTTGAGTCCGCCGGACGTGTTTACGGGTAATTTTCCAGTGATGGCGGTGGCACCGCTTGCAACCCAGGGACCGCTTTGGCCGGCGGGAATGAAGCCAAGGTCTTCCATCGCGATCAATTCCGCGATGGTGAAGCAGTCGTGAACTTCGGCGAGGTGGATGTCCTGAGGGCTGAGGCCGGCTTGCGAATAGGCTTTGGCGGCAGCGGCTTTGGTGGCCGGAAAACTCGTGATGTCGGGCTTGTCGGCGAGTGCTACGGGGCCGGATGCCTGGGCGCAGGCGGCGATGCGGACCTGATGCGGAATCGCGCTGATCAAAATTGCAGCCGCGCCGTCGCTGACGAGTGAGCAATCGTAAATTGTGAAGGGCTCGGCGACCGGCTTACCGGCGAGGGCCTGTTCGATGGTGATGATTTTTTTGAGATGGGCCTGGGGGTTGAGGCTGGCGTTGTAGTGGTTCTTGACGGCGACTGCGGCCAGGTGTTCGCGCGTTGTGCCGTACTGGTGCATGTGACGGCGGGCGATCATGGCGAAGATCGCCGGGAAAGTCGCGCCGACGCTCGACTCGAACTGGGCGTCACCGGCACCGGCCAGGATCTCGGCGACGCGGGCGGTGGATTGTGAGGTCATCTTCTCGACACCGCAAACGAGTACCGTATCGTAAATGCAGCTGGCGACCGATTGAAAAGCGTGGAAGAATGCGCTGCCGCCGGAGGCGCAAGCGGCTTCGAAACGGGTTGCCGGAATTCCGCTAATGCCGGCGGCACCGGCGACATAAGGAGCGAGATGATTCTGATTTGTGAACGAGGGGCCGTCGAAATTACCGAGGTAAAAAGCTTCTACATCGGAGGCAGTGCGACCAGCGTCTTTGAGGCAGGTAGTGATCGCTTCGACGGCAAGATCCTTGAGACTGCGGTCGGCGAAGGCCCCAAAGGCTGTCTTGCCGATTCCAGATGCATGGACAGGTCTCATATAATTCAATCGTAGACAAGATTTGCCGCACTGCACGCTTGGGCCACCGAAAGCGTCAAGTAATGATAGATGAAGTTCGCGGCGGCATCGTACGTAGAAGATTTGCAAATGTCCGCTAGATCTGCACCTAATTCGAGTCCGGGCGCCGCCGAGCGCGAAGCGCAAGACTGCTTTGTCAAAGACAATCTTCGCCGTGTTTTCGCCCTTATCTATCGAATTGTCGGAAATGTAGCCGATGCCCAGGATCTGACGCAGGACACGTTCATCAAGGCTTTGCAGCGCAAAGACCAGTTGAAGGACACGGCCAAGGCCGCCCAGTGGCTGGGCCGGGTAGCGAGCAATACGGCAATCGATTTCCTGCGCCGCAAGAACCGCGTGAACTTTACTGAAATCGATGCGCTCCTCGAGCCATTGCCGGACCCGATGAGCCGCAGGGCAGATGTCGAGATGCTGCGCAGCGAAGAAGCCGCTCATCTCGATGAATGTCTTGAGGCGTTGAGCGTAAGAGAGCGGACGGCGCTGGTGTTGCGCGACGTGGAAGACATGCCTGCGCACGAAGTGGCGGCAGTGCTTGGCTGTTCCCCGGCAACGGTGCGATCGCACATTGCGAATGCGCGTACGAAATTTCGCGCCATTTATCGAAAGAGGGAGGAGGGGCAATGAGACATTTAAACGATTCCGAGGCGGCGCTTGCCTCGAGTGGCGACCTTTCTTTTGTGGCTCGTGTGCGGTCGAAGGCTCATTGCGCAGTCTGTCCAGCTTGCCGGATGCGGGTAGAAGTCTTCAGGCAGGATGCGGTGCGCGTGCGCAAAATCGTTCCTGAATTTGAGTTGCCCCGTTCCATGGACTGGGGCGAGATCGAACGTGAAATGTTTGCAAATGTGAGGCTGGGGCTGGATGTGAGCGAGATCCGGACAGACTTTGGCAGGGCGAATGAGCCGGAGCGTGCGATGTCCTGGACTGGGGCGGTTGCGATCGCGACGCTGACTGCAATCGTGATCACAGGCTGGTTTTTGGCGGGGCCGAGGACGCAACAATATTTATTGCATGCCCCCAAAGCCGTGGCACAGGTGAAGAGTGGCGCGCTGATTTTGCGGGGCGATGAGAACGGTGTTGGATTCGAG
>JBKJSR010000730.1:0-6399 GCA_046594355.1 Bryobacter sp. | reverse complement strand
CATCTTTCTAGGTGTTTGGCTGGTGAAAAAACTAAGCACTTTCCCTTAGCAGAACTAAGGCAAAATACTTCTGTTTTCAATTACTTAGAACCATCCAGAATGTTGCATACTTCGATAGACGACTTGTTTATATTAAGTACTAGAGTGTTTTTCCGATGAAGTTGTTTCAAATTGGAACCAAAATTCCCGATATGAAACAGGGAGCCCCTTTTGGTTCCCGCTTTGGGTCTGTGGAAAAGTCAGGTGACAGGTCGAGTTGCTGACTAAGGGTCGAAGATTTTACTTAGCCCTATGTATAGCAATGGTTTAGGTATGTTGAGAGGCAACTTCTATGGCTTCTGCTTTGCGCCAAATTCGGGCTAAAGTTTCGGAAAGAGAACGGCACGCTCCTTGCATTCAGGAATGTGTCGCTGATCTGGCAGTTCAAATTGAACAGAACCCCAGTCGGCGAACCGGTAAAAGGATCGAAGTCATGCGCAAGCCTCCAACTAAAGAGATGATCGGCACCAAGACCCAACAAGTTGAGAGTGAATTCCAAGCTGCAGCTTCTTTCTCCCACCGGGAATTAATTCCCACCGTCCCCCTGGAGATTTCACCCATGACTGCCGCACAAGTTTCGTTCGATGTCCTCGCTCGTTCCATCGAGTCGAGTGCCGTTCTTGAATCTGCCATTCCAGATTCGATACACTCCGACCAGAGCCTTTACGCGCATCGCGACCGCGTTGTGCTCGAACATCTTCCCCTGGTCCGCGCCATCGCCGTAAGAGTACACGACAACCTGCCCGTACACGTCGACCTCGACGACCTGATCCACGCCGGTATTATGGGACTATTCGACGCCGCGACGAAATTCGACATAGAGAAAAACGTCGCTTTCTCTTCCTATGCGAAACACCGCATCAAGGGTGCAATTCTTGACAGCCTCCGTCAGCTCGACTGGGCATCCCGAGACCTTCGCCGCCGCCACAAACAGGTAGAAGCAGTCACCCGCGAGCTGGCCTCCGAGCTACACAGAAACCCCACCGAGCAAGAGATTGCGAAGAAAATGGGTGTTGACGTGGACCGCTGGCGTCAGATGATGATCGACCTCCGCAATGTTGGTCTTGTTTCGGCCTCCACGCGCGCCCACGAAAGCGAAGATCTCCCCGCTCCCGATTTTCCAACTAGCCCCGACAATCACCCCGATTCCATTTGTGCCCGCGAAGAGTTACGCAGCTTACTTGGCACCGCACTGCACACTCTGCCAGAACGCTACCAGCGCGTCGTGATGCTCTACTACACAAAAGAATTGACGATGAAGGAAATCGGCAACATGCTCGGAATCAATGAGAGCCGCGTCTCGCAGATCCACAAAGCCGCACTCGAAAAAATGGCCAACGCTCTTGGCCAAGCCGGAATCAGCTCAGCCGCAGCGTTTTAACCAGCTACCTGATGTCGATCGTATAGGGCATCCAGCGCATCATCCCGCCCTGCCGCATTGCAGGGCGCAAGGCCCGCCGGATCTCGTCGGCATAAGCGGGCTTCTCAAACGAGAAGATTCCACCCATTGCGGCACCTAGTAGCTTCTCGTCGGTGAACCACTTCTCGAATGCGCTCTGGGTAGGCGGATAAGGCACCAGTTGCACCTTCGCGCCGGGCGCAATCTTGGCCTTCTTCAGCAAGGCAGCCAGCGCCGCATCGATCCCACCGATTTCGTCCGTCAACCGCTTTGCCTGCGGATCCGACGCAATCCACGCCCGGCCCTGGGCCAATTCTTCGATCTCTTCCACTTTTGCTCTTCTACCCACTGCTACTTTTCCCACGAATGTGTTGTAGCTTTCGTCGATTCCCTCACGCAATTTTTTCCGCGCAACCTCGGACAGCGGCTTGTACTCGGAATCGATGTCCGCGTTTTTGCCCTTTTGTATTCCGTCCTTGCTCAAACCAATCTTGTCGTAGAGCCCCTTGAGATTAGGGCGGCCGTAGACGACGCCAATCGAACCGGTGATCGTCCCCGAATAAGCAAAAATCGGATCTCCAGTTACGGCCATGTAGTAGCCTCCACTCGCGGCAACGTCCGACATGGATACAACTACGGGCTTTGCCTTGCTCAGCTCGAGTAACGCAGCCAGCAATTCGTCCGAAGCAACGGCATCGCCGCCGGGCGAATCGATACGCAGCAAAACTGCCTTGTACTTCGGATCGCTCTTCAAATCCTGCACGTGCTTGATGAAGTCACGCGAGGCAATCATGCTGTCGCCTCCAAAGCCACCAGCTCCCCCGCCGCGCACAATATCGCCTTCGGCAACGAAATAGGCAATCTGGTTGTCCGACTCCCTCTCCCAGCGATTACGAATCTGCTTCCGGTAATCGCGCCCGGAACTTGCGTTCTTGGTCGACACATTCGCTTTCCTGGCCAACTGCTCCATGGCGATATTCTCATACTCGAGAGCATCCACGAGCTTCTCGCGGAATGCCGCCTTGGCAAGAAAAGGTCCGTCGTCGATTAGGCGTTCTATCTCGGCGGGAGTCTTCTTCCGGCCCTCGGCAATCCCCTTCACCATCACAGAGAAGATTCCGTTCAGAATTGCGCCCAGCGACTCCTTCGTCTCCGGGGTCATTTCCGTTTTGGTGAAGCTGTCGCCAAAATCCTTATATTTCCCGGCATGCACGATCTCCATCTGCACGCCAAGCTTGTCGAGGGTGTTCTTGTAATAGGTCCGCTCGGCACGCAGGCCCTTGAGATCGAGAATGTCTTCGTCGACCATCGAGATCCGGTCGGCGGCGGTCGCTACAAAATACTCCTTGGCCCCAGGACTGCGTAAAAACGCATGTAGAGGCTTGCCGCTTTTCTTGAAAGCGATCAGGGCCATGCGCACTTCTTCGGCTTTGGCCCAGCCCATCGACGTGCGGCCGGTCGCGAGCAGCAGACCCTTGATCTTGCTATCCGTTGCCGCCCGCTCAAGCACCTGCTTGATTTCAATTACCGTCCACGGGCTCTGCTGATCGAGCCAGGGGATCGGGATCTCGGCTGTCGGATACTCTTGAATCGTTCCGTCAAGCCGCAACACCATATAGGATTCGGCCGCCGTAGCGGGAACGCTTTTACTCGCCATGCGAACTAGCGCAAAGCCCAGAATTACGATGGCGACGCCTGCAAAGACGAAGCCGCAAAGGATGCCTAGGAGAAACTTCTTCATTCACCTTCTAGAATACGGTCGAATCGCTTGCCGACGTCTTTTAAATATTCCGCGTCGCCGCCGCGCAATTCCACTGTCGCCACGCCGTCGTAGCCAATGGCGGCAAAAGCCTTGTGGACTTCACTCCAGTCGATTTCTCCGTCCCAGAGGTCGACAAACTCCGCCAGACGGTTCTTGAAGCGAAAATCCTTGATGTGAACCTTGGCAATGCGTTTCTTGCCCAAGGTTCGAATCCAGTCCTGCGGATAGCCCACCAGCACCGTGTTGCCGACGTCGAGATAGCTCATCAGAAAAGGCGACTGAAAGGAATCGACATAACGCACCATTTCCAGCGGACTCAACAGAAACTTGTTCCAAACATTCTCGACCGCGATAATCACCTTGGCTCTTTCCGCTTCAGGCAACAGGATCCTGATCTGTTCGACGCTCTTCTTCCAGGCCTCGTCGTAAGACGCTTTTGGGCTCACGACCGCCGGTACCAGCAGCACCGTGCTTGCTCCCCAGGCCTTGGCGTTTCGGATGCTCGTGCGCATCCCTTGCATCGAGGTTGCAACCGTTGCGGCATCCGTCGAATTGAGCGGATACTTCCAGTGCGCGCCATTCATTACGCCGTGGATCTTGAGGCCTACGTCGGATGCCGCTTTCGCAATGGCCGCTTCTTCTTTGGCATCCTCGACTGTACCCATTTCCAGGTGCGTAAATCCGGCCGCCTTGCCTACTTCAAATTTCGACTTCCAGTCTGGAAGCTCGCGCGGCAACATGCTTCCCAAAACAGCTTTCTTGATGGGCAAGCGCGCCGCTTTTGCGCCGCCGGCAAAGGCGGCACCCATTCCAGCCAGTATCAGATCTCGACGAATCATAGGGCAATCTCCTCAAGCCAGCGGATAATTCAATTCCGCGGCGATCTTCTTAATGTAATCGAAGCCTTCTTTGTATTCTGCAGCGGTTTTCAAATGCTCCAGCATCAGCGGCATTGGCGTAGCCAAATTATGCAGGGCGCGCAGGTAAGCACGATAATCCACCTGCCCGCGGCCGGGGATCACTTCGAGAAAATGCACATTCAGCTCAACCACCCATTCGAGGTCTTTTGCGTGACAACTCCGGATGTGGCGGCCCAGCTTGCGGAACCATTCATCGACCAGCGCCCCACTCCGGTAAAACTTGTCCGGTGAATTGATGGCATTGCAAATATCGAGATGCACCGCAAAGGCTTTACGATCAATCGCCCGAATCAGCCTCAGGTAATTGTCTGGCGTATCGGGAAGGGTCCAGCCCATCACTTCCAGCGTAAAAAAGCTCCGCTTGGGTTTTACGGCGTCGAGAATTTGCCGACAATTCTCAACTGTCTCGTCAAAACACTCTTTTGACAAATTCTTCGGATGCGGGCCGAACCAGCTCTTCTCGTTGTAGCTACCCGCAATATCCACGCAGCAGCGGGCACCTACCTCGTCTGCAATCGCCATCCGTTCCACAACGTAGTCGAAATTCTCTTTGCGCTTCGCCAGGTCGGTATCGAGCAGATTTTTCCAGGCCCCTACTTCGGCGATCACAACTTTCTCTTTGGCAAAAGCCGCTTCGATCGCCCGCAACCTGTCTTTGTCGCTCAACCTGACCTGAGGGCAGTAAGCCGCACTATACCCGAGCCGACGATGCTCGCGGGCGAGCTCGGCAGGGTCTTCCGACTTCAGAAAAACAGGGCCTCCAATCAGCAAAGCCCCCGCAGAGGCAAATGCGGGGGCTTGCGTAGAGGCAATAACCAGGCTGGAACTGAGTCTTAACAAATCGCGGCGCTTCACGTTGCGATTGTATAAGGAATTTGGTTTTTTGTTAGACCAGATTTGGGATCTTGATGATCTTCTTCTGAATTGCGTACTGCACGAGCTGTGCTTTGTTGTGGATATCCAGCTTGCGCATCAGGTTGAACTTGTGCGCTTCTACGGTCTTGACGCTTAAGTTGAGGTCGCAGGCGATTTCCTTTACGCTTTGGCCTTCGGCAAGCATCTTCAACACTTCGCGCTCGCGCGTGGTGAGTGTTGCAAAACGAGGCAGGCGATTGGCGCTCTTGATACGGCTGCGGAAATCGTCCACCAACTGGCTCAGCATTCGTGGGCTGAGATAGCTGCCGCCGCGGCAAATGTCGCGGATTGCGCTAATCAACTGACCAGACGGGCTGTCCTTGAGCACATATCCGCTGGCACCTACTTCCATGCCCTCCACCAGATAATCCTCGTCGTCATACATTGTCAGAAACAGGATCTTGGTTTCTGGAAGGTTCTTCTTGATTTGCCGCGTTGCTTCAAAGCTGCTCAATCCTGGCATTCCGATGTCCATCAACACGAGGTCCGGGCGAACTTCTGCGGCGCGTTCAACGGATTCACCACCATTGGGTGCTTCGGAAACTACTTCCATGTCGGCTTCCGCATTAATCAGCGTCTTGATCCCATGCCGAAACAGGGTATGATCATCCGCCAACAAAATTCTAATCTTTGCCATTTTCTAACTACCTCCCCCAAATTAAGGGTTAATATTTCACTTCTCGCAGCAGGGGCAACTCGATATGAATCCGAGTACCTTTCCGGAAACGGCCTTTGAACTTCATGCCTCCGCGGGCCACGGATTCACCTAGCCTCGACACTTGCGTATCGGTCTTTGGAACTCCGCTTTTTCCAGTCGTCCTCGGATGGCTTTCGACAAAAAACTTTCCACCGAGGAGTGCTACGCGCTCGCGTAACCCAGCCAAACCGTAAGAATCTCTCTGCGCCAGCGCCTCTTCAACTTCAAAGCCGACACCATCGTCTTCTACGTTTAGCCTTAACACTCCATCGGCACTCTCGAGCGAAATGTTTACATGAGTTGCCTGAGAATGTTTACCTACATTGTTCATACACTCCTGAACAAGCCGATAGAGAATCACCTCAGTTTTCTTAGCCAATTTCCCCATACGGGATAGAGCAAGTTTTACGCGTGCCGGGTGAACCCGGCTAAAGCGGCTCACTAGTTGGCGGAGAGCTGCCCCCAAACCCAATTGCTCAAGCACGGCCGGGCTAAGCGCGGCGATCAATCGCCGAATTTCGAGAATTGTCAGCTCAGTCAAGTCCCTGGTTTCTTTCAACTTGCTTTTCAAGGCAGCTTCTTCCGGCTTGAGATTTTCCTCGATCATCTCCAGTTGCAAACGAATGCAAAGCATCGATTGCCCTGCCTCGTCATGCAGTTCGCGGCT
>JBKJSR010000682.1:0-6022 GCA_046594355.1 Bryobacter sp. | reverse complement strand
CAAGAGTTGGGATGAAAAGGGAAGGGGGATTCGAGATGATGGGGCCTTTACCCTGATGCCGGAGCTACCCATCCAAACCCAGGCCTTTGTGAGTCAACGGTTTGGGGGGCAGTAGCTTTGCAGGGAAGAGTGAAAAGGGAAAAGCCGGACGGTAGCTTTTGGGCGTGCCGTCCGGCTTTGGAAATATAGCGAAGTGTGACTAATTGGCGGTTGAGGGAGAAGAGGGGCCTTCTCCGTTGACGATGGTGACGCTTATACCGGTGATGTTGGCGGCGTCTCCAGTGACGGTGAAGGGCAGGACTAGGGCGAATTGGCCACCGAAGGGTTGGCTGGCGGCGCTGGCAAACCAGCTTTGGATCGCAGCCTGTACATTGACCGTCAACTGAGCCGCAGTGGTGAGATCTACCGCGCCAGAAGCGGTGAAGGTGACGCGGGCCTCGCTGAGTTGGCGAGTGTTGGTGAAGCCTTCGATGCGGATCTCGAGCGCACTGCCAGTGCGGGTGAGGCGAAGGTTGGTGATGACAGGGACGGCGCGGCGCACCGTGATCGAGCGGGTGGGTCCGGGGGCGGAGGCACCGGCAAAGTTCAACAAGCTATCGATGCGGATCGTTCCCGCCAAGGTTCCCGTTGCATTCGCGAGGTTGGGGACGGCGATGGTGACCTGCGTGGAGCCTGCTGGGATTGTGAAATCGATGGTGCGCGCAGAGTTGCTGAAGCGGATCGAGGGGTCGTCGGCACCATGAATTGCATCGGGGACGAAGTTGAGCGTGAGGCGGCCTGTGACTGGTAAGCCAAAGGCGCTAGCCAAGCGCAAGGTGAAGGGGAGATTCTGATTGCTGGTGGTCGTGTCGGGCAGCCCGTCGATCGAGAGCGCGGGAATTGTGTCTGTCGCAACGCGCAGGCTCAGAGTGCGCGAGGCTTTGAGGCCGAGCGAATCGGTGACAGTGACCAGGAAACCGAAGGTACCGATGGTGGTTGGGATACCCGAGATGGCAGCGCTTGGGCCAAAGCTCAAGCCGGGCGGGAGATCGCCGTTGATGGACCAGGTAAAGGGTTCGCGGCCCCCGCTTGCGCCAACCGAAGTGTTGTAGGCAACGCCGGCGCTGGCATTGGGCAGCGAGGCAGTGGTGATTTGGAGGCGATCGACACCGGGCGGGCGGACCTCAAAAGTGTAAGTGCGACGGGCGGTAGCACCGCTGGCATCGATTACTTCGAGAGTGACAGTGAATTGACCACTCGTTCCAGCATCGCCGGAGAAAGTGCCGAGGTTCGAATCGAAGCTGACTCCGGCGGGAATCACTCCGCCGACGATAGACCAGGTCAAAGGCAAGCGGCCACCATCGGCAGTGATACCGGGGCGGTAGGCTTCACCGAGGACAGCGTCGGGGAGAGAGTCGGTTGTGATGGTCAGGCCGCCGGCCCTGATGCGCAGCAGGAAGCTTTTTGAAGCAGTTGCACCGGCTGCGTCGCGCACGGAGGCGGTGATCGAGCCTTCGCTCGCCTGAGTAGGAGTGCCGCTGAAGCTATCGCCGCTGGGAGTGAGTCCGTTGGGAAGGCCGTCGATGGACCAGGTGTAGGGGGCTTTGCCGCCTTCGGCAACAAAGCCAGCCGAGTAGGAGCGGCCGACCAGGCCATCGGAAAGCGGGGAAGCGGTAATGATGCGGAAACGCAGCTGGCCACCGGCGATACGCAGGGCGAGCGACTTGTTGGCGCGGCGCTGGACTTCGTCGCTGGCAGAGACGCCAATGGTGAAGTTGCCCTCCTGCTCGGGAGTGCCGCCGATGGAACCGGAGTTGCTATCGATCTCGAGGCCCTGGGGGAGGCCGCCGATCGAGAGACTGTAACGCACGCGACCGACGCCGCCACGGGATGCGACTCCGCCAGCGTAAGCGGTACCAACCGTGCCTTCAGGGAGGGATTCGGTTGTGATGAGGAAGGCTTCACCGGTGACTTCAAAGGTGCAGCGAGTGGTGACAGCGGTGTTGGTATCGTCGACAGCCTGGAACTGGCTTTCGAAGGTACCGGGTGCGAGAGGACGGGCGGTGAAGGCGGGACGGCCGTCCGAGTTTTGCGCCGCGAATTCAAAGCCGGAGGGGAGAGTGCCACCGACGAGGCTGAGCCGGTAAGCGGGCAGGCCGCCGCGGATCGAGAAGGTGCCAGTCGTTGTGACTCCGATAGGCAGACGGGTTAGATCGGGGCAGCTTAGATTGAGGGTGGAATCTCCAGCCACGAACAGGATAGACCGCGATGCAGTTGCGCCCGTAGCATCCCTGACTTGGATGACAGTTGGATAGCTGCCCTTTTTAGTGGCGCGGCCTGTGAAGCTACCGTTAGCGGCAAGATTGAAACCGGCTTCAGGAACAGAGCTCACTAGAGTGAAGAGGTAAGGGCCTTGGCCACCGGCTGCCTCAATGGTACCGGTGTAATCCGCACCCGCCTGGACGTTGATGGGCCCTGAGGTGAGAATGCGCAGAGCGCCACCCTTAACCGTGATGCTGCACTGGGTCTGAGTGCGGGCCTGGCGGGCATCGCTCACTCCGAAAGTGAAGATGAAAGGCCCGGCGGCATTGGGGCGGCCAGTAATGCCACCGGTTGCAGTGTCGAGCGAAAGACCGCCGGGAAGGCGGCCATCGGCAATCGAAAACAGATAAGGCTGTGAACCGCCAAGGACGTTGGCAGCGGAAGTGTAAGGCACACCGAGTTCGGCGACAGAGTTTGGACAGCCAAGGCGGAAGTTACCCTGGAACACTGCCATGGCAAAAGATCCACTCGCGCGGCCACCGGAATTATCGGCTAGTTCCACCTCAAAGCGATAGGTGCCGGCGGTGGTGGGAACGCCACGAATCGTGCCGTCAGGTGTAAGAGTTGTGCCGGGAGCGGTGCTGCCAGAACTGAGCGCGAAGCGGTAAGGGGGAGTTCCGCCGGAGGCTTGCAGGATTTGAGTGAAATTTACGCCGACCGTAGCGCCGTCGAGGAGGTTAGTAAGTAGGCGCAATGGATCGAGAACGCCGATCGCGATGGTGAAATCGCGAAAGGTAGTTTGCTGCGCGTAATCGAAGACGATAATTCTAAAACTTGCCGACTGGGGCTGTGATGGAACGCCAGAAACGACTCCGGTATTTGGGTTGAGGGTGAGACCGCCGGGCAGGGCACCGCTTAAGGAGAAGACATAGGGAGGGATACCGCCGCTCACCTGTATCGCCGAGGAATAGGGGGAGCCGACCAAGCCGTTGGGAAGGCTGGAAGTGGAAATACTCAGGGGCGGTGGAGGAGCGACAGCCGCCGCGCAGAAGGGTGCGGTAACAACTCTGGTAGTGCCCCGCGCATCGAGAACGCTCAAAAGATAAGTGTAGTTTTGCGTTGGGAGAGTGGGAGTGCCAAAAACAAATCCCGTTTCCGCATTCAAGCTTAGACCTGGAGGCAGGCTGGACTGATAGAGAGAGTAAGTGTAGGGTCGGCGGCCACCGGATGCAATGGCGGGGGAAGCGTAAGGTTCGCCGATCACCAAGTCCGACTGATCCGGGCAGGCAAGGTGGAGCGAGGCAGTGGCAGATTCGGCGACGTCGAGGTTACAGGAGACGGCGACTGGACTCGAGCCGGAGGCGGTGACTGTGGCAGTAAAGGGGAAGTTGCCGGTCTGGCTGGTGCTGCCTGAAATGCGGCCTGTAAGAGGATCGAGAACATATCCGGTTGGGAGATTGCCCTGGATGGCAAAGCTGTAGTTTCCGGGTATGCTCACGCTGAGCGCGGAGCTGTAGATATCAAAGTTGATGGCGACGGGGAGCGGACAACGAAGAGTGGGCGGGGGAGTTCTGCCCAGAACGTATAAGGAGAAATCCCGTTCCGTCGAGCGGCTCAGGGTATCTTGAACGCGGATCCTGTATCCAGCGGACCCGGCAGTGGTTGGGGTGCCAGTGATCAGGCCGGTGTTGGCTTGCAGTGTCAGGCCTTGCGGCAACGTGCCGCTAACAATTGAGAAGGTGTAGGCTGCACCGCCGCCGAATGCGCCAACCGCCGAGGTGTAAGGAACACCAACGCGAGCCGTAGTGCGCGGACTGGAACTCTGAATCAAACTCTGAACGGTGATCGAACAGGATTTGCTTACCGTGCGCAGGGTGCTATCGGTTGCGGTAACGGTGAAGTTGAAAGTGCCTTCCAAAATACCGGAGCCAAAGATCTGGCCGGAGGAGGCGCTGATGCTGAAGCCGGTTGGGAGCTGACCCGAGGAAAGTGAATATTGTGTCGCCGGGAATGGGGAAACAGTTACGCCCGAGGAATAAGATTGGCCAACGAGAACGTAGCTGGTAGGGCAGGAAAAATTGGTGACAGAGAGAGTGTAGGTTCTGTTGGTGAAGTTACTTGCGCTATCGTTCAGCCCGATTGTGATGGTGTAGTTGCCTGCCATGGTGATGGTGCCGCTGAGAACGCCAGAGCTGCTGAGATTCAAGCCGGGCGGATTCACTTCGGAGAGAAAGTAAAAGTTATAGCCGCTGCCGGATCCGCCGGTGGCGGTCAATTGAGTGGTAGGGAAGGCATTGCCGAAGATGACGACAGGCAGACTGGAGGTTGTGATCTGGAGGCCGCTGTTTCCGGCGATCACGATTTGCAATGCAACCGTTGCCGCAGCGCCGGCGGCGTCTGTGACGCGAGCCGTGAAGGGGAAAGTGCCGACTGCGGTTGATGTTCCAGAGAGGTTGCCGGCTGAGGAAAGTGTCAGGCCCGGAGGTAGGGATCCGGCGGTGATATCAAAGGCAAAGGCGGCGGTTCCACCGATTCTGGAGGTAGTAATCAGAGAGGAGGAATAGGTGGTGTTGACGTTGCCGCCAGGCAACGAGAACGTGTTAAAACCGGGTGGCGGATTGATGGTTATGGTGTAAGCGCGGGAAGTGCTGCCGCTGCCTTCGTCGACCACGCCGCTGCTGAAACTGAAGGGGCCGAGGGTCGTGGGTACGCCATAAACGAAAGAGCCTCCATTTGCCGAGGGCAGGTCGAAGATGCGTACGGAGCAGCTTGTGGTCTGGTTGAAAACGCCTGCGATCGCACGGAGGCCGAAGGTGTAGTTGCCACTTGCACCAGCGATGCCGATGATTTCACCGGCGGGGGTGAGCGAGAGGCCGGGAGGCAGGGAGCCACTGGCAATATCGAATAGAGGAGCGACGGTGGAGTTCACGAGGGAGGGTCCAGACTGATACCACTTGCCGCTCACGCCGAAATTCAAGGGACAGGAGAGGATTTGCGGCTGCGTCGAGATTCCTACGACCCTGATTTGACAATCGCGGTAGGAGCCGAAAAATCCATACTCGGAACCAACGCGGAAGTTGTAAGTACCGATTAGTGTGGTAGTTCCGCTAATTGCACCCATCGGGTTTTGAGTAAGAACAAGCCCGGGAGGAAGTGTGCCGGAGATGAGGAAGAAAGTGGCAGGCGCTGCTGCGGCGTTCCCCGCGAGGCTGAGCTGGGAACGGTAGTGGCGGCCAATTTCAACCAGTTGATTCGCAGGGCAGGCCAGCTTCAGATCCTGCTGCAATCCAGGCGGAAGAGTGCCGCCGGTTGAATAGCTGTAATAACCAAAGCCGTTGACGGCTGGTGTTTCCTGAATGTAGGGGCGGTTGATGGTCCAGTCGGGAAGAGTGGGCGGATTCAAAGCGAGGGGCAGGCTGGTAATCGAGATGTCCACGAACACAGTGTTGGATTGAGAGCCATTGGAATCAGTGACACGGTAAGAATATATGTAACCGCTTGGGGCAGTGCGCGGGACGCCTTCGAAGAGACCCGCAGTGCTCAAGATGAGGCCCGTAATCGTAGAATCCGAGGAGAAGATGTAGGGCGGAGATCCACCGGTGATGGTGGAAAGGGCGGCGATATTGGAGGTGTAGAAGTTGTTGTTAATGCCCGCGGGCAGAGCGGTGACGTTGGGGGTGAGTACCGGGGCATTGACGACGTTGATCGTGAAAGCACGATCGCCGAAAATAGCACTGGGGCCTGCAACATCCGACGCCCTGGCCGTGAAGGCGTAAGGACC
>JBKJSR010000668.1:0-7032 GCA_046594355.1 Bryobacter sp. | reverse complement strand
CCGCCGTCATTCTGTTCGACCCGATCTTTCAGGGACTCGCGATCGCGCTGATGGCGGGAGAAGTCGCTTCTCTTGCGCTGTCTCGTGTGACGGTGCCTGTTGTCTATTACCTGCTTCACAAACACTTAAGGAGTGCATCATGAATGTGGATCGTATGTTGAGGATGATTGCCGGCTTGCTGATTGTAGTTAGTACCGGACTGGGAATTTATGCGGATCCGCGGTGGTTCTGGTTCACCGCGTTTATCGGGCTGAACCTGTTTCAATCCGCTTTCACGAACTGGTGCCCGATGATGACGATTTTGAGGACTTTCGGAGTTAGGGGATAATTGAAGGGATGCCAGTAAAAAGTGTTCCGATTCCGGATGTCTTTCTCGAATCGATCTCGCAGCGCTTTCGGGCGATGGGTGAGCCTTCACGCTTGCGTATCCTGCAGGAGTTATTGCAGGGGGAGCGCAGCGTGACGGCGCTGGTGGGGGCGACGGGGATGGGGCAATCGAATACGAGCCGGCACTTGCAGGCCCTGTTCGAAGCGTCGCTGGTGGGACGCCGCAAGGTGGGGCTTGAGGTGATCTACTTTGTTGAGGATCCTTTGGTGGAGAAGCTTTGCGAACTGATGTGTTCGAGTGAGCGGCAGCGGCTCGATGCGACGTTGAGAGAGGCGAAACATGCAAATTGAACGGATCGAGGCGAAGGGGCTGGCGCAGTATTCTTATGTGCTGAGTTCCCAGAGTGAGGCGATCATTATCGATCCGCGGAGGGATGTCGAAGTTTATGCCGACTACCTGTATGAGCGGAAGCTGCGGCTTACGGCGATCCTCGAAACGCACATTCATGCCGACTATGCGAGTGGGGCGCGGGAGCTGGCGGATGTGACCGGTGCGCCGATGTATCTGAGTGCGCATGACGAGGGGGAGACTTTTGCATACGCCTTTGAGCATCGGGAGATGAAGGATGGCGATGAGGTGCATGCGGGCGATATCCGGGTAGTGGCGTATCACACCCCTGGTCATACGCCGGAACACCTGAGCTTTCTGGTTTATGAGAAGAGCCGCTGCGGGCAGCCGCTGGCGCTGTTCAGCGGAGATTTTGTGTTTGTTGGTTCGCTGGGTCGTCCGGACTTACTGGGTGAAGAGGCGAAGCGGAAGCTGGCGCATCAGCTTTACCAGAGTGTCCACAAGAGGATCGAGAGTTTGCCGGATGGGTTGCTGGTTTATCCGGGGCATGGTGCGGGGTCGCTTTGCGGAGCGAACTTGAGCGAGCGGCCGCTAACGACTTTAGGCTATGAGCGCTTCTGCAACATCTTCATGACGGATCAGGCGGAGGATACGTTTGTGGAGCAGATCCTCGCGACGGTGCCGGAGTTTCCGCCTTATTACCGGCGGATGAAGGCGCTGAATTCCGCAGGCGCACCGTTGCTGCGCGGCTTGCCGGGCGGAAGGGAATTGGAGTTGGCGCAGTTTGCGACGCTCGTCGAGGGTGGAGCGACAGTGGTCGATTTGCGGAGGGGAGAGGCGTTTGGCGGTGGTCATGTTGCGGGGTCGATCAACATTGGCGCGGGGGCGAGCTTTGGCTTATGGGCACCCTGGGTTGTGCCTTACGACAAGCCGGTCGTTCTGATCGGCGATAGCGCGGTGAGTATCGAAGCGGCGCGCCGGGGATTGGTGAGAGTAGGGATCGACAACATACTCGGCAGCCTGCGGGGTGGCTTTGCGACCTGGATTGCGGGCGGTAAAGTGTTCGAAACGATACCGCAGATTCCAGTTCGGCAGGCAGCGGGCCGGACTGTAATCGACGTGCGGAGCCCGGCTGAGTTTCGGCTGGGGCATATCGAAGGAGCGATTCATATACCGGCTGGAGAGATTGCCTTGCGGGCCGGCGAGTTGGCGGGCTTAGGTGAGGTGGCGATCGTTTGCGGAAGCGGATACCGGAGCACGATTGCAGCGAGCCTGTTGAAACGCGAGGGATTGAGCCAGGTAGTGAATCTGGCCGGGGGAATGTCCGCTTACCGTGCCTGAGCATCTGGCGATCTTGCCGCTAGCGATCCTGATCGGGGTGGTGCTGGGGGCGCTTGGTAGCGGCGGCGCGATACTGGCGTTGCCGATTCTGGTATACGGCGCGGCGTTGCCGGTGAGGCAGGCGGTTGCAGTTTCGCAATTGGTGGTGGGGACGGCGGCATTGGTTGGGACCTTGTTGCAGGCGCGGCGGGGAGCGGTGGCCTGGCGGGAGGCGCTGCTGTTTGGGAGCGCCGGCATTCCAGCGACATGGGTTGGGGCGATGCTGGCCAAGCAACTAGACCCGCACTGGCTGATGGTCGGCTTTGCCTGTCTTGTTATGGTTGCCGGGGTGAGGATGTTGCAGACTGCGAAGGTGGTGGAGACGGGGCGGAGACGGGGCGGAATTTCGCTGTTGGCGGGGGCGCTGGTTGGAATGTTGACGGGGCTGCTGGGTGTGGGCGGAGGGTTTATGCTGGTGCCGGCGCTGATTGCTTTTGGCGGGATGGATGCGAGGCGGGCGACGGCCACTTCCCTGCCCGTGATCGCGTTGAATAGTTTGAGCGGAGCGGTGCAGCAGATGGATCAATGGACGGTGGTGCTGGGTTTAGCGTTGAGCTTTCTGGGGGCGACACTGGTGGGGACTTTTGTCGGGATTCGACTGGGGCGGTCGGCGAGCGAGTTGAAGCTGAAGCAGGCGCTGGGAGTAGTTCTGATTGGCGTGGGGTTGATTGTCGGAATTTTGAACGTTTGGTGAGTAGATGTACTGCCGGGCCGTGACTTGGCTTCGTTCTGTTGGGCCTGTCGATGGAGGTTTAGGATTGCCGTGGAGCCGTTGGGGATGGGGGCCGCGTGACTTGGCTTCGTTTGATTCGCCGCCGGGCTGGTTGGAATTTAGCGCGCTCCCATAAAAGTGGAGCTTTGCGCCTGAGCTACGTTTGCGCAGGCGCAATTGTTGCGTCGTCCGTGCGGCTGGGTGAGACCTGGGCAAATTTTCAAAGATCGTTTGGCGCTTGGGCCATAGTCAGCGTGGACTTCGTTTGTTTAGAGCTTGATGTAATCGTCACCCTCGCCAACTGGGGTTGGCTTTGTTTTGGCGATGAGTTTTGCTTCAGCGGTTGTGGCTAGAAGTGAGATCGCGATAAGGCCAGCGCTGGTTTTGTAGAGGTTTTGCGTGCGGAGATCGGCGATGGGAAGAACTTTGGAGAAGGTCACTTCTTTGCCGTAAGCGTACATTTCGCCTTGTACTCCGAGGGCGGCGAAACCGTCGCGCTGGAGTTTGCGGAGCTCGTTGAGAGATCTGTCGGCGATCGGGGTCATTGACCCAACGGTCTTGAGCCTGGAGTTCGTGGGCATGGGCGCGATTGATCTGGAAGGTCGCGAAGGCGTAGCGGCGGAATGTTTCTTCTTCGAGGGCACCGTCGGGGAGACAATCCTTGCGCAGTTTTTGAATGTGTTGCGCGAAGTTGTTTTGGGCTTCGGTGTCGGAGGCGAAGAGGGTGTTGGGGGTTGCATTGAGGCCGTGACTTACGGCGTTGCGGGATGAGGTGGAACGGCCCTCGGGTGAGGAGGGGCCGGTGGACTGTTGAGCATTGGCTTGATTTGCCGCGATCTGTGCTTCTGAAGACATGAGTTGTTACTCTCCTGAATTGAAATAGAAAAGAGCACGACGGCCTTGCGGCTAAAGTGCTCTATCCCGATTTGGAATTTATCAATGGGAGGGGCGAAAACGAACTATAGGTTGGGGACGCTGTTGATTCTGTTGGAAATAGAGTTGAAAATACTTGTGAATCATAAAGTTCACATCGGCCGGGCGGGGAGTGAAGATGGGGGAGCCCAGTTGAGTGAGAGGGAGAGTGGTAACGGCGTTCGGCGTGAATGCGAGATAATCGAGGAATGCTGCTGCCATTAATTTTCGCTACCGCGCTGCTTGGCGCTGAATGGACTCAACCCAGCGGCGGCCAGCCGAATCGGCAGCCGCAACTGGCAGTTGCAGGCAAACAAATCGCCATGACTTACGGGTCTGGAAACGCCATCTATTTCACGGGCTCCAGTGACACCGGAAAAACATGGGGGAAGCCGGTTTTGGTGTCCGGGCAGGGTCAGGTTTCGCTGGGTATGAGGCGAGGACCACGAATCGCGATCTCGAAAAAAGCGATTGTCATCACCGCAGTTTCAGGCGAAAAAGGCCGTGGTGCCGACGGTGATGTGATTGCCTGGCGCAGCCTGGATCAGGGTGCCACCTGGTCTGCGGGGAAGCGAGTCAATGATGTTGCCTCGTCCGCTCGCGAGGGCCTTCATAGCATGGCCGCAGGAGGGAAGAATACACTTTTTGCGACGTGGCTTGACCTGCGCGAGAAGGGCACGAAGCTCTACGGATCGACTTCCACCGATGGGGGCCTGTCTTGGTCCGCTAATCGCCTCGTCTATCAGTCGCCGTCTGGTTCTGTTTGTGAATGCTGCCATCCCACGGCGGTTGTGGATGCCGAAGGCGTCATCGGCGTCCTATTCCGGAATTCGCTGGAAGGCAATCGCGACATGTATCTGGTGCGGTCTTACGATAGCGGAGCGACGTTTGGAGCGGCACAGAAACTAGGCGCTACAAGCTGGAAGCTCAACGCTTGCCCCATGGACGGCGGATCGCTGATTCTTGGCCCAAAGAATACGAGCCTTTCCGTGTGGAGGAGGGAGGGCAATCTCTACCTATCCAATGGCTCCGACGAATCGCTGCTTGGCCCAGGCAGGCAACCGGTTGTCACGCAAACTTCGAAAGGGATTTTCGTGGCTTGGACCGAAGGCAAATCGATTCGATGGAAAAAGACGAGCGAGGATAACGTACATACGCTTGCCGAAGAAGGCTTGTTCTTGAGCATGGTGCCATTGCCCGATGGCGGTGTGCTGCTTGCCGGCGAAAGGGATGGAACCGTTTTTGTGAGGGCGCTCGGTCGTTAATGCCCCGGTCTGGCGCGCAAGTTCCGTAGTTCGGCAAGATGATCAGTCAGGACTGTGCGGTCGCGTGTGTTCAACTGATTGCTCTGACCGAGATCCTGGAGGGAGGCGATCGCCTCGTCGAGACGGCCCAGGTCGAAATTGCCCTGCGCCCAACGCGATTGGAACTGCTGCAAAACCTCTAGCGCATGATTCGAGACTTCGCGCTCATGCGAGTCGGCGCTTGAGTTCGCCGCCACTCGTCTCAGGTTATTTTGAATCCGCCCAATTACAGCGGCGTCGTTTGGAGGCCGGGTTGTATTCGGATTGCGGTTGTTCGAACCGAAAATGCCGGGGTTGGCTGCGTTACTACTGTTGGCGCGAAGATTTCGCAGTGCGGCAAGATGATTCGTCAGGACCGATCGGTCGCGTGCGATCACCTGGTTGCTCTGCACGAGACCCTGAAGCGAGGTGATCGCCTCATCGAGACGGCCTTGGTCGAAAGTCCCTTGCGACCAACGCGATTGAAACTGCTGCAAAGCCTCCTGCGCATGATTCGAGAGTTCGCGCTCCTGCGAGCCGAAGCTCGAGTTCGCCGCTACTCGTCTCAGGTCATTTTGGACCCGCACGATTAGAGCGGCGTCGTTTGGAGCCTGAGTTGTGTTCGGATTGCGGCTGTTCGAATCGAAAATACCAGGGTTGGCCGTGCCTCTCCGGTTGGCGCGGAGATCTCGCAATGCAGCAAGATGATTCGTCAGGACGGAGCGGTCGCCTGTGTTGAGTTGGTTGCCCTGAATCAGATCCTGAAGCGTGGTGATCGCCTCGTCGAGACGGCCTGGATCCACATTGCCTTGCTCCGAGCGCCTTTGAAACAACTGCAAAGCTTCTAGCGCATGATTCAATTCTTCCCGCTCATGCGAGCCGATTCTCGAGTTGGCTGCCAGTCGTCTTAAGTCATCCTGAACCCGCACGATTAAAGCGGCGTCGTTTGTAGGCTGGGTTGTGTTCGGGTTGCGGCTGTGCGAATCGGAAATGCCAGGATTGGCGCGGAAATTTCGCAATGCGGCAAGATGATTCGTCAGGACTGTGCGATCGCGCGTGTTCACCTGGTTGCTCTGCACGAGGTCCTGGAGCGAGTTGATCGCCTCGTCGAGACGGCCCAGGTCCACATTGCCTTGCGACCAGCGCTGTTGAAACTGCTGCAATGCTTCTTGCGCATGGTTCAAGTGTTCCCGCTCATGCGAGCCGCTGATCGAGTTGGCTGTCAGCCGTCTCAGGTCGTTTTGGATACGCCCGATCTCAGATGCGTCGTTTGGCATCTGGCGTGTATTTGGATTGCGTCCGCTAGAACCGAAAACGCCCGAATTGTTCGCTTCGCCACGGCTGGCGCGAAAATTTCGCAATGTGGCAAGATGATTCGTCAGGACTGTGCGGTCGCGCGAGGTCACCTGGTTGCTCTCCGCGAGATCCTGGAGCGCGGCGATGGCCTCGTCGAGACTGCCCTGATCGAAATTGTTTTGCGCCCAACGGGATTGAAACTGCTGCAAAGACTCCTGCGCATGATTGAAAAGTCCCCGTTCGTAAACGTCTGAAGTGAAGTTCGCGGCCAGCCGGGTCAGGTCGTTTTGCACGCGCTCGATCACGGAGCGGCGTGCGTTGGCCGCATTTCTGTTTGCACGGCCATCTTGCGGTTCGTACCTGCCGCCGGGCCGGTTCTGACTTTGAGCATAATTTTGAGCGGAGGCGGCAAGGCCTCCGAGGAGCAGGCTGGTAGACAGTAGAGCAGGATAGAGGGACGCCTTGAAATACATATAGTTCTCCTACCCGGCAGATGTTCGAGGCCCGGCCTTTGTTACAAAGCGTGCCAAGGGTAGCTATTATTTGGCGGGGTTGACCCCGGGAGGGTACGAGCCCCGGATCGAGTCGAGGAACTTCCGGCCCTGGCGGGCTGCAACTCTCAGTCAACATCAGGTGCGAAAAAGTCTCCAAACAGATCCTCGCCAACAGCTTCCGGGGCTGTGGTTATGGCTGTGGTTATGGCTGTGGATATCGCTTGGCGCAGATCGAACGCTGGTCTAGCGTATGCGTAGTCTGGCGAGCGCCATCTTTGA
>JBKJSR010000541.1:0-4374 GCA_046594355.1 Bryobacter sp. | reverse complement strand
AGTGAAAAAAGAGACTCGTGTATCTCCCCGTTATCCACACTCTGGCGGATATGGGGCACTCGGCGTCAATACAAAACGTGAAGCTCTCAGCCTTTGGGCGGCAGGGTTTGGCGTGCTAGGCGTCCGTGGTGGAGAAGATGTGGGAGGAGCTCGAACGAGTAGTCTGGAACCTGCGAGTGAGCATCGAGAGTGGGCGGGTCTATCAGGACGGATTGCGGGTTTGCAGACACGAGCAGGAAATTGTTTCGGAATGGGCAGAAACTGGAACCACCGGTTGCTTTTGAGCCATCATTATCCGACTCCGCAGTCTCGCGGCGCGGTACTGATGGGTATGGGGCATCCCAAACTGTTGGTTGAAGAATACGAACTCGCCAGCGCCGCGTTGTCAGCGGGACGAGTTTCCCCATGCGAAGATGCGCCGGGATCGGTTATGCGACACGCTGTTGAAGAGGCGGGACCGTTATGTTGCCGCTCGCATGAACAGAACCTTGGGTGCGGGGGGAGCGGGTATTCTGTTCATGGGAATGTTCCACGCGGTGGCCAGCTATCTGGACCCGGATATCTTATGATCTACCCGCTTTTCCCGCCCTCGGCCAGGCAAGGGAGATGCGAATGAGCAGAATTCAAGGCAGAATTCTTATCGTAGAGGACGAGGAAGAAATCGCCCAGGCGCTGGCGCGTATCATGTCCCGCGAAGGACTAACGCCATTGCTGGCCAAAGACGGAGTGGGGGCGCTGCAATTGGTCCGCGCAGGAGACCCTGACGTGCTGTTGACGGACTTCAAGATGCCGCAAATGGATGGCATGGAACTGATGCGCAAAGCCAAGGAACTCGATCCGGAGTTGCCGGTGATTCTGGTCACAGGTTATGCGGAGGTGCGGGGGGCGGTGGATGCCATCCGCGCCGGCGCCCACGATTACCTTTCCAAGCCCTTTGATCATAATGAAGTGCTCCGCGTCGTGCTCCGCGCGCTGAACGAGCGGCGACTGAAGATGGAGTTGAAGAACCTCGTAAGTCATGTCCGCAACACCGTGCCGCTGCGAGAGACCTTCGGCCCCAGTGAGGCGGTCGGCAGGCTGATCTCCGCTATCGAACAGGTGGCGGGATCAAATTTAAGCGTGGTCATCGTGGGTGAGACCGGTTCGGGGAAGGAGGTCGTGGCCCGAGCAATCCACCAGGCCAGCCAGCGTTCCAAGGGTCCGTTCATTCCCGTGGATTGCGGTGCCATCCCCGAGGCGCTGCTTGAGAGCCAGTTGTTCGGCCATGAACGGGGCGCGTTCACAGGGGCGGATCGGCAGACAGCGGGGGCGTTTGAGGCAGCGCGAGCGGGGACGCTCTTCCTGGACGAAATCGCCAACATGGCACCGGCTTTCCAGGCGAAGCTACTCCGGGTGATTCAGGAGAGGATCCTTCACCGGGTGGGCAGCACCAAACCCATCAACGTGGACGTCCGGTTGCTGGTCGCCAGCAACCGGACCCTCGAAGAACTGTGCCAAATCGGTTCATTCCGCAGTGACCTTTACTTCCGGCTGAACGAATACACGATCTCCATCCCGCCGCTGCGCCAGCGCAGGGAGGACATACTGTTCCTGGCGAAGCGGTTCGTGGATATCACAAACATCGAGCTTGGCAAGTCAATCAAGGGCTTTTCCCCCTCCGCAGCCGAGGCATTATTAAATTACGACTGGCCTGGCAATGTGCGGCAGCTTCGGTCGGTGGTCCGCCGTGCTGTGCTGGTGGGCGAGGATATCATTACCGAGGAGCACATCGGCTTGAGGAAAATGACTCGCGAACCCTGGCCCGAAAACGAACTGGCTGCGGACTCGCGAGCTCCAGGCGGGGGGTGGGACGGTCTGCCGTTACGGGAGATCGTGGGGCGCAATACGGCCAGCCTTGAGCGGCAGGTGATCGCCCAGGCGCTGCGGAGAACGGGCGGAAACAAAGCCAAAGCCGCACGCCTCCTCCAGGTTGACTATAAGACCCTTCATTCGAAAGTGAAGGAGTATGGAATTCAGATCGAGGCAGAACACTCACATGACTAAGAAACAGAATGAAAAGACTTCCGAAGGCGGCTTTGAACTAGGGCTTGGCGGGATCCTCAAAGGCCTTGGGGATCTGGTCGAGAAGCTTGGGGACCTGGCCAAGACCGGCGAGCAGCTATCCCGAACCGGCGAGATCCACGGGCTTGGCAAGGAAGTGAAAGGAATCTACGGGTTCACCATCAAGTCGGGACTGGGAGACGACCGGCCGCGCGTCGAACCGTTCGGCAACATTCGCCAGGACCGGGAATCCGGGCACACCGTCGTGCAGGAAGTTCGCGAACCCGCTGTGGATGTCTTCGAGGAAGAGGATCATGTATTGGTGGTGGCCGAGATGCCTGGCATCAGTGTGGAAGACGTGCACATTACGGTGGAGGACGACCTGCTGACCATCTCAGCCGAGCGCGGCGACAAGAAGTATCGCAAGGAGGTGCTGCTGCCTGCGAGCGCTGCTCGCGAGAAGACGCAGGTCTCCTGCAACAACGGAGTTGTTGAAATCAAGTGTATGAGATGAAGAGCCCGAAAATGGCCTCTGAGCGCACCGAAGTCCCAATTTTTAAGCTCAAAGTCACCGAGGCGTTGAGCAAGGATGTCGGGCGAGGGATTGCCCGCATGGGTCCGGAAGACCTCGACAAACTCCAGGTCGCCATCGGGGACATGGTCGAGGTGGTCGGGAAGCGCGGGACTGTCTGCAAGGCGATGCCCGCGCACAAGGAACTTCGCGGGCAATCCCGAATCCAGATCGACGGACTGGTGCGTGAAAACGCCGGAGTGGGTTTGGACGAGTTCGTGATGGTGAGGAAGACTAGTTGCCGCCCAGCCGAGCGCGTCGTACTCGCCCCGGCCAACGTCCGCCCAGCCGAGCGCGACCTGGCTTATATCGGCAGTTTGCTCGACGGCCTGCCCGTACAGGAGGGAAACCGGATCCGCGCAATGCTTTTCGGCAGCCGGTGGGCGGACTTCCGGGTGGAGAGCACAACACCGAAAGGCCCGGTTCTAATCAATCCAACCACCCAACTGGTTATCGGCAGCCCGCAGCAGGCCGAGGAAGGGGCCGCGCGCTCCACGTCTTACGAGGACATCGGCGGGCTGAAGCCGCAGCTCCAGCGCATCCGTGAAATGATCGAACTGCCGCTGCGCTATCCGGAGGTGTTCGAGCGGCTGGGCATCGACGCACCCAAGGGCGTGCTGCTGCATGGCCCGCCGGGCTGCGGCAAGACTTTGATCGCGCGCGCGATCGCGCATGAAACCGAGGCTAATTTCTTTTCGGTGAGCGGTCCGGAGATCATCCACAAGTTCTACGGTGAGAGCGAAGCCCATCTTAGGAAGATCTTCGAGGAGGCTACGCGCAAGGGCCCCAGCATCATTTTTCTGGATGAGATCGACGCCATTGCGCCCCGGCGCGAGAACGTGGTGGGGGAAGTGGAAAAGCGGGTCGTGGCGCAACTGCTGGCGCTGATGGACGGGCTGGCCAAACGGCGGCAACTGATTGTAATCGCCGCCACCAACCTGCCCAACATGCTCGACCCAGCGCTGCGCAGACCCGGGCGGTTTGACCGGGAGATTACGATCCCTATCCCGGACCGCGTAGGGCGCGACGAAATTCTCAGCATCCACAGCCGGGGCATGCCGCTGGCCGCAGACGTGACCATGGGTCACCTGGCCGGGATCACGCATGGCTTTGTGGGTGCGGATCTGGAAGCGCTTTGCCGCGAGGCAGCCATGATTTGCCTGCGCCGCATTATGCCCGACATCGACTTCGCGCGGGCGAGCATTCCTTACGAGCAACTGGCCAAGCTCGAGGTCCGGATGGCGGATTTTCTGGATGCCTTACGCGAAGTAACGCCCTCCGCGATGCGCGAGGTGTTCGTGGAGGTGCCCGACGTCCAGTGGGAGGATGTGGGCGGCCTCACGCAGGTTAAGCAGCGTCTTGTCGAGGCGGTGGAGTGGCCGCTCCAGTATGCGGATCTGTTCACGAAGGCATCCATCCATCCGCCCAAAGGAATTCTTCTGGTGGGGCCGCCGGGTTGCGGGAAGACGCTGCTCGCCAAGGCCATTGCCACTGAAAGCAAGGTCAACTTCATTTCCGTAAAAGGTCCAGCGCTGCTCTCCAAGTATGTGGGAGAGTCGGAACGAGGCGTGCGCGACATGTTTCGGAAGGCCAAGCAGGCGGCACCGTGCATTATCTTCTTTGACGAGATCGACGCGCTGGTGCCGGCACGCAGCGCCGGCGGCTCCGATGCGCACGTCGCCGAGCGCGTCCTGAGCCAGTTTCTCACGGAACTCGATGGCATCGAGGAGCTGAAGGGGGTGCTCGTGCTGGGCGCGACGAAC
>JBKJSR010000431.1:0-2815 GCA_046594355.1 Bryobacter sp. | reverse complement strand
TGACGCACAGGGCGACCGTGTGCCGATTCACCTGATTGGCGGTGGCCGTCGCATTGTCGCTCTTCCCGCCGGCGCAATCCAGGAGAATGGCTGCGTGAACGACTCTCCGTTTCTCTTTGTTGCGCGATCGGCGCAGACTCTCCAGTTTCGCGCGATCATCTGCCGACAGAACTAAGGGTGGTCGCTTCGTGACGAAGGGCATGAATCATTCTGGCATAGAAACGTTTTAGTTGTATAGACTTCAACAGAACGATAATCTAGTGTATTAAAAATAAACAGATTAAGGCTGGTCCCCCATCCAACCCCGCTCCAGCGTCTGCTAGATTCTTTAATCGGCAAGGCGCCCGCAAGCCACCTGGTCTGCAGGCGCTTTTCTAATTCAAAACTCCAAGGAGCTATCACAATATCTTCACAGGCAAAACAAGATACAAACCGCACCCAGAAGGCCGCGCAACCTCCTCCCGCAACGCCGTAAGTCACTGAAGCCGAGCAAGGCAAAATCGACGCCCGGGTCAGACTGCTGATGGAGCGCCGACTTAAACTCGGAATTCCCTTCCGTTTTCAGGTGAAATCTTCCAACTTTTCCGGGATGCGCGAACTGCGTACCCAGGCCGGCAGCGACCCGTTGCAAATGTTGTACGCCTTCGATCCCCTGCGGACTGCCATTTTGCTAGTCGCCGATGATAAGACAGGCGATGACCGCTGGTACGAGACAAATGCAACAATCGCGGACCGGCTGTTTGAAGATCATTTACGACCATCGAAAAAGTAAGGGCTGAACATGGCTAAGAACTTTCAGGAACTGCGTGCGAGGATGTCCCCCGCAGCACGCGCCAGCAGCGACGCCGAGCACCGCCACCTGATTGAGGAGATGTCACTGCTTCAAATGAGGAAGGCCCGCGAGTTGACGCAGACCAGGATCGCTGAGGAGTTGCACATGGGGCAGGGTGATGTATCGAAACTGGAACGGCGCACGGACATGTACGTCAGCACGCTCGCCAGCTACTTTCAGGCGGTGGGCGCGGACTTGGAGATTCGCGTGGTATTCCCCGACGGGCGCGCCGTGAAGATTACTCAGTTTTCGGAGTAAGGCATTGGCAAGGGAACTCGGCAGCGCCAACCGGACGGGCTATTGTCGGCGGAGACCAAATGCTGATTCGGGCGCTCTGCTGCGCGCCGACCGTGGTTCATTGGGTCCCGTTGGTGGATGCTGTTAGAACTTTCTGCCTCGCGCCTGGCATGGCGGAGCGGCTGTTTTTTAAGCAGTTTCGGCAGTATCGAAATCGGGACGATCAACAACACTTCATTATTTTTGCTTGGCCACGTGGTTCTTGATCATTTCATCTCGCGGCGCGTACAGTCTGACTGCATGTGTGGGAATGAATTCAGCAAGAGAACGGAATCGGCAAATAGCAAAAGTGTTTTGGCTCCCCGGCATGGATTCGAACCACGATTGACGGAGTCAAAGTCCGCTGTCCTACCATTAGACGACCAGGGAGTGGTGTTGCGCGCACAACTACTAGAAGTTTAGCAAATCATTTGGCGGTAAGTGTCTTCAGAGTCTTGACTGGGTGCGCGACTTTAAAAAGACGATTTCGCAATTTCCCTTTTTCCCGCGCTGTGTCTGGAAGATAACGCTGAATTTCCAATTGATGTCATTCCATTGCGTTCGCATCTCGAACTGGGTGAGTAGCGCCGCGCTGCGGCCGTGATTGAGCTTTGGATAGTCCCGTTCGAATCCGCGTGCGAGCACGGCGAGTTCATTCTGAGCCTGCTGCAGCGTCGTGCCCGGTTTCAAGCGCGCCCTGACACTCAATTTGCGGGCATCCCGATCCTCGAGAAGACTCTTCTGCAGCTTGGTTGAAAACACTCGCGCCATCGCCAGAGGCAGGTAGAAGTCGGGACGCCCGAATATCAGCATCCCCGGGAAGGTTTCCGGTGCGATGCCAATCACGGTGAAGTCCGTGCCGTTCAGGCGGATGGTCCTGCCGACAATGGAAGGGTCGCTCGCGAATTCATTCTAAAAGAAGTCGGGCCCCAGCACCACCACGGCATCGCGACCGGGTACCTGATCTTCGTCCTTCCGAAACCCGCGCCCCAGCTTCGGCTCCACGCCGAGCACACTGAAGTAGTTAGCGGAAACCATCATTCCGCCCTTGACCTGCGGCGGGGCGCTGGATTGGGCGCTGAAGGCGACAGAACCCAAAAACCACGTTGCAGCTATCTCGCTGCACTTCATGTTTTACAACTTTGCTCGGGTCCATCAGACGCTCAAGACTACCCCGGCTGTAGCGGCTGGTGTTGCGGATCGTGCTTGGACTGTGGCTGATATCGTCGGCCTTCTCGAAGAGAAGGAATCAAACTGACCCACTACCCGCCAGACAGTTCGGCTTTGGCATGTTTTGAAGGTGAGCAATTCCGAGTCATTGAAGGAGGGCGCATCACTTGACGAAATTCTGACTTTGGCCAAGATGAAGCTGGTTGTGAAGAATGATCTACTGTCAACAGAATGGAGCCGTACGGATTATTTGCTTGGAGGCTATAGAGAACGAGCGAAAAGAGCAACTCGGGACATCGCATCAAGAATTGACGCGGCTGTCAAGTCAGTAAAGTCGGGTTTTTACGCCAGCGCGGCAAATTCATTCTTTGCAATAGGGACATTGAGTGTTGCATGGGCCGAGGATTGGGGCACCGGATTTAGCGAGTCCGAAGTAGAGGCTGAAATCGTGCGGATTGTAACTGAGGGCGAAGATCAGATCGTTGTTGGATTTGACACGTTCAGCAGGACGCGCAAGGGATTGGGCGGGGTATTTGT
>JBKJSR010000344.1:0-5683 GCA_046594355.1 Bryobacter sp. | reverse complement strand
GGATTTGCCGCTTTGGCCGATCCCAGTACATCATCCGGAGCGGACGGCAATGGAGCCGTCCACCTCTGGTCTCGGATCACACGGCGCTCGGGTTGCGTCCCCGCAGAGCCCTATCCTACGTGTGACTTGGGCACTCTATCACGTTTGGAAAAAGCTTCCGAAAATAGTTTACACAAAACTCTTGACACTACCTCAAACATCCGTTCATTCCGAACGTCATTACAGTTTCCGGAAACCTGGGTTAAGACCTGCATCCAGGAACGCTTAAAATGATTCTTCGCGACGCGGGTTTGAAGCAAAGTTCAGAAGACGGATTGAAGGGTAGAGGGAGGAAGATCCATGCAATACACGGTGATCTACGAAAAAGGCGAAAGTTTCTGGGGAACTTAGGTTCCGGATCTTTTCGGCGTTTTGGCTGTGGGTGCTACGCGTGAGGCCGTGAGCTTCCATATCGAGGGGCTAAAGGAAGAAGGTCTTGCCGTTCCACTTCCTTCCAGCGAGGCTGGCTTGGTGGACATTCCGTTGGTAGCTTGAATGTTCATGAAAGAAGAACAGTTGCTTACTGATTCTGAGACCATTGACTTAGCTTTGTCAGTAAGCGGTCAAGGACTTCCGGGTGTTGGCGGCGGAGATTTTTCGATTCGCCCGGATCCTTGGCAAGGTCGCTGAGAAACAGTGCGTCTTCTCCGCTCAAAGCCCGATTGGCTATTTTCCCGTCGACTGGATCCACGGAATGGGTAATGCCATTGACGACCAGTTTCCAGTTGCCTTCGCGAATGGCCTGCTGATTGTTCGACTTCCAGAACAGAGTGTCGCGGGTTTTGTGAATCGACTGCCCTTCGAGAACTTGCGGCGGCTGGAGCTGAGCGTACTCGAGGAGTGTGGGCAGAATGTCGATCGACATCAGCGTCTGCGTGTTCTCAGTATGTTCTGTAAGTCGTGACGGATAGTTCATGATACAGGGGACATGAGTGCCGCCGTCGAAAAGACTGAACTTATGGCCACGGTAGGGACCATTCGAACCCGCAGTGGCGGGCTTGCCATTGAGACCCGCGCGGGCTTCCGTTGTGGCGCCGTTGTCGCCGAGCAGGATGATGCAGGTATTGTTATCGACACCATTGCGCTGGAGGGTATCGCGCAGTTGCCCGACGCCGTCATCGACGGCGGATATCATGGCGGCGTAGGTTTGACGCTCCGGATCGAGAGACTTGAAACGATCCATATACTTACGCGGGGCGTGCATTGGATAATGCGGGGCGTTGTAGGCTAGATAGAGAAAAAACGGTTCGGCGGCGGATCGCTTCACAAAGGAACAAGCTTCTTCGGTGAGGCGTTCGGTAAGGTACTGGCCGTCTTCGAAAATCTCCTTGCCGTTGCGATAGAGGTCGTGGTGATTCGGGACACGAGGGTCGCCCCAATAGTAACGATGCGAGTAGTAATCGACACAGCCGGAATGGAAGCCGTAAGATTCGTCGAAGCCACGGGCGACGGGAGTGTTGCCGAGATGCCATTTACCGATCAGCGAACTGCGATAGCCCGCCGGCTTGAGCAGACTGGCAATGGTGGGTTTGTCTGCGGGAAGTGCGCTGCCGTTGGTTGGCACGCCGGCGCTTGCGGGATAGAGCCCGGTTAGCAGGGAGGCCCGGGAGGGAGCGCAAACAGGAGCGTTGGAATACCAGTTCGTAAAGCGGACTCCAGAGCCGGAGAGCGCATCTATGTGGGGAGTTTTGAGATCGCGGGCACCGTAGCAACCGAGGTCCGTGCAGCCGAGATCATCGAGCAGGATCAGGACGAAGTTGGGCTTCTGCACAGCTTGGGCGCCCAGAGCTAGAGGCATCGAGAGAGCGGCGCGACGGGTGAGCAATTATTCCATCTCCTGGCCAATGCGGATGAGATTGCCGTGGGGATCAATGAGAGCGAATTCCATCGTGCCCCAGGGCTTCGCTTCCATCGGATGCAGATTCGGGATTCCGGCAGACTCAAATTCCTGGTGAATCAAGGCGGCGTTTTGGACTCTCCAGTAACAGCCGAAGAAACTTTCCGACGGGACTAAATTGCCCATCAGGAAGAAATGGATTTCGCGGGATTCGCGGGCCAGGATTGCATAGTCATCATCGTGGCGGGACCACAGCTTGAAACCGAGCCGCGAATAGAAAGCGATGGTCTCGTCGAGGTCAAGCGAGGGGAGTACCGGAATGGTGGACTGTAGCATGTGTGCATTTATTAGTTTAAGCACGGGTTCAGGGTGCGTTGTAAGGACCTTGAATGTGGAGCAGAAAGTTGAAGGCCAGTCCGCAGAGAATGAGTGTATTTTGTAGCAGCGCGGGGGCCTTTCTGGACAATGCGGCAAGAACCAGTAAGGGGAGGAAGTCAACCAGATACCTTTGCGTAACCCAGCCCGTAGAACTCAGGAAAAGGAGGAGGCCGAGGCCGGTTAGGGCCAGACGGACTTGCGGCCTGGTGCAGAGGAGGAAGGGGGAGAGCCAGAGCGCCCCCATGATGTTTTCATGGAAAAACGTTGGGGGAAGCGCGATGCGGGTCAGGCTTTTGATCTCAAGCCAGGGGAAGCGGTTTAACCAGACTGGAGGCTCGAGCAGAAACAGATAGAGGCTGGGCAAGATGTTTGCGGCGGCGAAGGATGGAGCCTGCTGGTTCACACCGGCGATCAGGTAGTGAAGACCAAATTCAAGAGGTGAATCGAAACGCAGATCGTTGTAAGTGAGACTGGCCAGGATTGCGATTGCGGCGCTGGGCCAGCATCGGGGGCCGACAAATAGTAGGGCGAGTGCAAGGTGTGGACGGGCCAGAAAAGCAAGGCCAAAGAATAGGCCGGCGAGGACGTGGCGATTGTAGAAGTAGAGTGCAAAGGCGGCGGACAGGCAGGCGTAGCCACAGGCGATGGCGACTTCATAAACGAAGATACGGTGGAGTAAAAACGGAATGCAGTTGGCGAGTCCGAGGGCGAGAAAGAGCAAAGGTCCGGCCTGCGGATTGAGTTTGCTCAGGGTAATTGAACTGGCGAGGAAGCCCAGAGAGACAAACAGGAAAACGGCTATAGCTTCTGGCAAGTCGCGATTCGAGAGCAGCCGATAAGGAAGGAAAGCGAGCAGCGCGGGTGCCGGGCCGTGATAGAGGAAATAGCGGCCTTTGTAGAGAGCCATGTCGTGCATCTTGAGTTCATCGGGAACGCTGGGGTCGTAGGGATTGGGCTGAGCGAGCAGCAGCGGATTGACCTCTATGGGCAAGTAGAGATGGCCGGCGGCAAGGCCGCGCGCAAGATAGTTGTAGTAACCGTTTGGAGAGAAGTCATTGAAGGCCGTGCTCGCCCATAGATAATAGGCAAGCACGGCCAGTATGGCGAGATAGCGGCTATAATTCGACGAGTTCAAGGCCGCCCGGCTTGCCTGGGGTTGCCATTGGGAAATGATTTCGCCTCGTTGCGGCGCTGAGCGCTGGGCTTTTTGCCGACCGGGCATTGGTAAGGCATATTCGCTTGATTGTATGCGGAGTGCTTCGACCGCCAAGACCGGCTAAAGATCGCGGTCTCGCGGAAGCAGCGTAATCGGCTGCTGGCATACGAACGCATTTATGCGGTCGTGGTACTAGCCGCGCAGGGCCACCGCAGCTCAAGAAGGCATGGTGCTTCGATTTGCCTACAATTGACTCCATGAATCTGGTTGCTGTATTTTTTCTGCGCGCTTGTATGGTGTTAGCGCAAAACCCGACCGCGAACTTGTAGGGCTTGTGCCGGATGCGGGAGGAGCAGTGGTTCCCGGCGCGTCCATTACGGTAGTTCAAATCGATTCGAAGCAGCGGCGATTGCCACGTTGCCGGACTGAGACCGGGTGTGTACTCGCTCGAAGTGAAGCACCAAGGCTTGTGGATGTGCGCAATGGCTGGACTATTATCAGGGCCAGGAATTCGCGTACACCCCAATCTGCATTGCAGCTTGAGTTCTGATCACTCCCGGTTGGCGTTAGAATTGGTGCCATGTTCAGCCGAAGATCGCTGCTTTCAGCGGCACCTCTCGTATTGACCCGCGCAGCGGCACCGCCCAAGCGCAATGTACTATTCCTCGCGATTGACGATTTGAACGATTGGGTAGGCTGCCTCGGTGGCTATCCCGGCGTGCAGACCCCGAATCTCGATCAGCTTGCAAAGCAGGGGGTGCTGTTTCGTAGCGCACATTGTGCCGCGCCCTTATGTAACCCCGCTCGTGCGGCAATCCTGACCGGCCGCCAGCCTTCGTCGACTGGAATCTATGACAATAGCCAGCCATACGCTGGGTCTAAGGTGCTTGAAGGTGTGTTGACGCTGAACCAGCACTTCAAGAATTCCGGCTATCTCACCCTTGGCGCCGGCAAGATTTATCACGGTACTTATGGCCAGTTCGCCGACAAGAAGGGTTGGGACGATTACGGCCAGCCAAAAGGAAAAATGGAGTTACCTGGGCCTGGCTTGCAGGGTGGAGCGGCGGCACAGGGCAATTTCGATTTTGGACCGACCAAGACGGGCGATGAAGAGATGAACGACTTCGAGACCGCCAAATGGGTGGGCGGCCACTTGAGCCGGAAGCAGCCGCAACCGATGTTTCTGGCCTTTGGCCTGACGCGGCCCCATTTGCCCTGGTTCGTACCGAAGAAGTATTTCGACCTTTATCCTCTTAGTGCCATTACACTTCCGATCGTGAAGGAAGACGATCTCGACGATGTACCGCCAGCGGGGAGGAAGATGGCGCTGCAAAACAGGGATCATGCGCGCATCACCCAGGCTGAGGGCTGGAAAAAAGCGGTGCAAGCTTATCTGGCTTCGATCACTTTTGCCGATGCCATGGTGGGCAAGATCTTGCGCTCGCTCGAAAGCGGCCCGCATGCCAACAATACGACCGTCATGCTTTGGAGCGATCATGGGTGGCATCTCGGAGAAAAAATGCACTGGCGCAAGTTCACGCTTTGGGAAAGATCGACGCGCAATGTATTGATGGTCAAAGCTCCGGGTGTCACGCAAACGGGCGGCATCTGCGATGCGGCGGTGAGTATGATGAACCTCTACCCCACGCTGATCGAGCTGGAAGGGCTGAACAAGGCGGGAGCGCAGGATGGCGTCTCAATGATGCCTTTGCTCAAGAATCCAAAAGCGAAGTGGCAGAAGCCGGTGCTGACTACCTATGGTTTGGGGAACCATGCGGTCCGCAGCGGAGGAGTGAAAGAAGGCTGGCGCTACATCCGCTATAGCGATGGGGGCGAAGAACTTTATGACCGGACTCAGGATCCGAATGAATGGACCAACCTTGCCGGCAAGCCGAAATTCCTGCAAAAGCAGCAGGAGCTTGCGAAATTTTTGCCGACTTCCGATGAGCCCAATGCGCCTAAAATTACAACAGGTGCCGAGGACGTCTAAAAGTGAAGCTTTACAAATCTTCCCGATCCTCTTGGAAAATATAGAAAGTTTCATACTCTTCGCCCTACTTTCGTCGATAGGGTAGTGGGAGCGCTAAGCGCGTAAATTCTTGTTTTACAAGAAAATTTTCGCTTGCAGTAGAATCCCTCTTGCCCTACGCGAATCCGTGGGCGTATAGTTGTAGATTAGACGTATGCGGGCCAAGTCTCTCTAAGGACGCAAGTTAATTGCAAAACAGCGATGCGAAAAGAGATAAAAATGTTCCGGAATAGTACCAAGGAAG
>JBKJSR010000297.1:0-6195 GCA_046594355.1 Bryobacter sp. | reverse complement strand
GGCCGCGACCACAATCCCTACGGCTTTACGATGTGGGTGGCTGGCGGAGGTTTCAAGGGAGGCCTGGCTCATGGTGCTACGGACGATTTCGGCTTCAAGGCAGTTGAGAACAGAGTTTCGATCCACGACTTACACGCCACCATGCTCCACACCTTGGGAATGGATCACACGCAGTTGACTTATCGTTATGCAGGCCGCGACTTCCGCCTGACCGATGTATTTGGCGATGTAGTAAAAGACATCCTGGCCTAGCGCGCCGCAATCCAATACTGGGGCGGCCACTTCCAGCGCCGCGACGGGATGCATTTTGAAATCGCGCAGCTCAAGTAAGATGCCCCTCCACTTACTTCTTCCGTTCTCCCGGCAGCGTCCCGGGCTTCCATTCGTCCGCAGCAAGTCCGTTCAAATCGAAGATCGCTTTACCTGCCCGCAAAGTCAATTCCGTAGTCAACCGCTGATCGCCCATGATGCGCTGCCGTCGGTTGTCGAGATAACCGAATTTCCCCCGCTCCAGCTTCAGCACCGCCACGTCCGCCTCGGCCCCAACGCTCAGCGTGCCCAGTTCCGGACGCCGGATCGCCTTCCCCGCCTCCAGCGTAGTCATCCTCACCACATCCTTCAGCGCGACACCGTTGCAAAGAAACTTCGACATCACATTATTGATGTCCTTCATCCCTTCCATCCAACTCCTCAAATGCAAATCGGTAGAGATGGTATCCGGCAAAAATCCTTCCTTGAAGCCGGCCATCGCCACGGTCCAGAAAAAGCTCCCGTTGCCATGTCCGAGGTCGAACAAGATACCCCGCTTGCGCGCCTCCCACAACACCGGATTCATCTTGCCTGTCGGCAATTGCTCATTCCGCAATCCCGAATAAAGATGCGTGTAAATGTCCCCCGGCCGCAGCTTCTCCATCAGCAGCTTTTCGATAGGCCTCGCCTCCCGATGACTCGCCCCAAAGTCCACCATCACCGGGATTCCGGCGAGCTTTCCCGCTTCCACACTGCGATCCACTGCAATCCAGTCCGGCGCTCCATAGTGTGCCGTCTTCACACCCACCACGATGTCCTTGTACTTTTTCGCAATTAAAGCCAATCCTGCGGCGTCCATGTCCGTCGTGTTCTGCTCGTTCCTGTTGCCGCTCATGCCCAGCCCCGCGATATTGACAAAGGCCAGCACGCGTGTCTGCGAGCGGTCGATGATCCGCTTCTTAAAATCCTCAAAGTTCTTCCAGCCGCTGGTACCCGCATCGACGATCGTCGTAACGCCGCTCCGGGGCGCGATCGCATCCGGCACAAACGAAGTCTCACCCGCCAGTTCCAAGGGAATCCCGGTATTAGCATACACATGAGCATGGATGTCGATCAGCCCGGGCGTCACATAAAGGCCGGTCGCATCAATAGTCTTGCAACCCGCCTCCACTGCAATCCGCTCGGCCACTCGCGCAATCTTCCCGTTGGCGATGGCAACATCCATGCGGCCATCCCGCCGGTTCGCCGCATCGATCACATGACCATTGCGAATCACCAATTCATAATCGCAAGCGGCAGTCGCGAGGCCTGCCATTAAACTCAACAACAAAAGTTTACTCATCAGCGTTAGGATATCTACAATGCCGGACCAATCGACGGGCGATTTCACACAAACCGTGATCGGTGCCACAACTCCCATCCTTCCCAACTCGAATCACTCGCAGGCCGCGATTGCAACTCGTCTCTTCCGATCCGCGCTGGCGAAAGCTTCCACTGTCAAGTCCGCATTGCCCGCGCGGGCTCTCACGCCCATCCTCACAGCCACCTCCTTCCGCACGGTCTTCATAACGGCGCTCGTCGGAAACAACTCCCAATGACCCCATCTTTCTCCCGCATCATCGATCTCGAACAGCCCCGCTTCGCAGGCATGCCCATCCATCCCGCTCACAAGCCAGGTTACTTCTACGCCCTGCACCGCCGCCATAGCGATCCAACTGGCACGCCCCGCACCAGCGCCAGCGGCATGCTGACCATGATGGAACACACCGGCACCCACATCGATGCGCTCTCACATCAGGCAGCGCACGGATGCCTGCACGGCGACATCCCCGCAGCGAGCGTCGAGTCTACATCCGGCTTCTCGCAACACGGCGTCGAGACCATTCCTCCACTCGTGCGCCGCGCCGTCTTCGCCGATCTCGATCCCCTCCAGCCCGAATACGAATTCACCGCCGACGACCTCGAAAAAGCTCTTGGCGAAACGCGCCCCGAGCCAGGCGACATCCTCCTCGTCCGCACCGGCTTCGCCCGTCTCTGGCATGATGAAGCCGCCTATCTCAAGGCCGCCGGTGCCCACAAATCCGCCACCATCTGGGCCGCCGACCACAAAGTCTCCGCCGTCGGCGCGGACAACATGGCCTGGGATGTCCCCGGCATCGTCGACGCTGAAACCGGCGTAACGCTCTTCGCCCACTTCTATCTGCTCCCGCAAAAGGGCATCTATATTATCGAGAATCTTACGCTCGAAGAGCTAGCCTCCACCGGTGTCAAAGAGTGCCTCTTCGTCTGTCTCCCACTCAAACTGAATGGTGCTACCGGATCCCCCGTGCGCCCGATTGCATTACTCTAAACAACATGCTCCGCCGCCATTTCCTCCCCACCATCGCCGCCCCGCTGCTCGCCCAACCCAGCAAGCCGAACATCGTTCTAATCCTCGCCGACGACATGGGCTTCTCCGACATCGGCTGTTATGGCAGCGAGATCCCCACGCCCCATCTCGACTCGCTTGCTAAAGGCGGCCTGCGCTTCACTCACTTCTACAACAACGCCCGTTGCTGCCCCACCCGTTCTTCGCTCCTCTCCGGCCTCTACGCGCACCAGACCTCGGTCGGCCACATGGTCGATAACGGACGCGAACTTCCCGGCTATCGCGGCGACTTGAGTTCCAATTGCGTCACCCTTGCCGAAGCACTCAAAGGCGGTGGCTATCAGACCCGCATGGCCGGCAAGTGGCACGTCACCCCGGCAAACAAGTCCAAACACAACTGGCCCACCCAGCGCGGCTTCGAGCACTACTTCGGCACCATCCAGGGTGCAGGCAGCTTCTACGCGCCGGCAACCCTGGTCGAAGACAACGAGCGCCTCACTCCAGGCAAGGACTTTTTCTACACCGACGCAATCGCCGACAAGAGCGTCGACTACATCCGCGACTGCACCACCCGGCAGAAACCCTTCTTTCTCTACACCGCTTTCACTGCGCCCCACTGGCCCATGCACGCCTACGCCGATGACATCAAGAAGCACCGCAACACGTACCGCATGGGCTGGGATCAACTGCGCCTCGACCGCCACCAGCGTCAACTCGAACTCGGCATCGTCGAACGTAAATGGCCCCTCGCACCGCGCGGCGATATGATCCCCGCCTGGGCCGACACCCCCGACAAGGAATGGCAGATCGAACGCATGGCAACCTACGCCGCCATGATTGAGCGTATGGATCAAGGCATCGGCCGCATGATCGCAAGCCTCAAACAAGCCAACGCCTTCGACAACACTCTCATCTGCTTTTTGTCCGACAACGGCGGCTGCGCTGAAGAACTCGCAAAGCAAATCAAGAACCGCAATATCCCACTAGCCACCCACGCTGGCGCACCCGTTTATGGAGGCAATGATCCAGCCCGGATGCCCGGCCCCGAGAACACATTCCAGAGCTATGGCCTTGGCTGGGCCAACGCTTCCAACACGCCCTTCCGCCTCTACAAGCACTGGGTCCACGAGGGCGGAATCTCAACCCCTTTCATCGCCCATTTCCCCGGACAAATCAAGGCGCCCGGCAGCATCACAAATCAGCCTGGGCACATCATCGACGCGATGGCAACTTTCCTCGACGCCAGCAAGATCAGCTACCCAAAGACTGCTCCGCCGCCGGAAGGCATGAGCCTGCTGCCCGCCCTCAAGGGCAAAGACACTCTCTCGAAGCGCACTCTTTATTGGGAGCACGAGGGTAACCGCGCCGTCCGCGATGGCCGCCACAAACTCGTCTCCAAGTTCCCCGGCAACTGGGAACTTTACGACTTGACTGCCGACCGCACCGAGAGCAAAGACCTGTCCAGCTCAAATCCCAAACTAGCCGCCAGCCTCGCGGCAAAGTACTCGCAATGGGCCACGCGCGTCGCCGCCGAGCCTTGGGACAAAGTACAGGCGGCCCCCAAAATACCCGCCCTGTTAGACTAGATATTTAATCAAGATGTTCCGCTTTGAGACCGCAGGCGAGAGCCATGGCGAATGTTTGGTGGCTACAATCACCGGGCTTCCCTCTGGTGTCCCGATATCCCTAGAAAAAATTAATCGAGAATTGTGGCGCCGCCAGCAGGGCTTTGGGCGTGGCGGCCGCATGAAGATCGAAACAGACACGGCCCACATCGTCTCCGGTGTGCGCCATTCCAAGACGATCGGTGCTCCCATCGCCGTCATCGTTGCCAACGCGGACTGGAAGAACTGGACCGAGTCGATGCCCGTCGAAGACTACGACGGCTCTGCCGAAAAGTTTAAGGAAGTCAAGCGCCCACGGCCTGGCCACGCCGATCTGATCGGTTGCATCAAGTACGATTTCGACGATGCCCGCTACGTGCTGGAACGTGCAAGCGCTCGCGAGACTGCGGCCCGAGTCGCCGTCGGCGCACTCGCCAAAGCTTACCTCGCCGAGTTTGGGATCGAAATCCTCAGCCACGTCGTTGGCGTTGGCTCCGAGACCATGACCTACGAAGCGACCTGGGAAGAAATCAAAGCTCTCAGCGAAAAAAATGAAGTTCTTCTCGGCTGCGTCCAACCCGAAACCGAGCTTCGCTTCAAGGCTGTCGTCGACGAAGCGTACCGCACCGGCGACACGGTCGGTGGCATCTTCGAAGTGCGCGCGCACGGCCTCCCCATAGGCCTCGGCTCGCACATCACCTGGGATTCGCGCCTCGACGGCAAGCTCGCTCAGGCCATCGTTTCCATGCAGGCCGTCAAGGGCGTGGAAGTCGGTTACTCTCTCGAAGGCGCTCGCAGCTTTGGCAGCAAGGTGCAGGACACGATTCATTACAACAAACAGGACAGAGCCTTCTTCCGTGGTGCCAATCGCGCCGGTGGCCTCGAAGGCGGCATCACCAACGGCCAGGACATCATCGTCCGTGGCCACTTGAAACCGATCTCCACGTTGCGGCGCCCGCTCGAAAGCGTAGACCTGCCCACGCGCGATCCGGCCCTCGCCGCCTATGAGCGCTCGGATGTCGCCGTCATTCCCGCCGCCGGTGTCATCGGCGAAGCCATGGTTGCGCTCGTCCTCGCTCAGGCCATGATCGAAAAGTTCGGTGGCGACTCACTCCGCGAAGCAAAGAGAAACTTCGATAACTACCAGACCCAGGTACGAGACTTCTAGATGATTTACAAGATTGTGAAATACGGCAACCCGGTGCTCGAAGAGCGCTGTGACCCCATTGGAGAAGCTGAATTCGGCACTTCCGAGTTAAAACAATTGGTTCAGGATATGTTTGACACCATGTATGCAGCCAAGGGTGTAGGCCTTGCCGCCCCGCAGATCGGCCTTAAGAAACGCCTCACCGTCATCGACCCTACATCCGACGAAAAGCCAGGCGAGCGCATCGTCCTCATCAACCCCGAGATCATCGCCAAAGAAGGCAAGATTACCGAAGAAGAAGGCTGTCTCAGCATCCCCGGCTTTCGCGAGCTAGTCAGCCGCGCCAAGAAAACCCGCGTCAAAGCCCAGGATGAGCATGGCAACTGGTTTGAGCTGGAAGGCGAAGATCTGCTGAGCCGCGCCATTCAGCACGAGAACGATCACCTCGACGGCGTGCTCTTCATTCATCGAATAAGCCCCCTGAAACGCGACCTGATCCGGCGCAAAATCCGCAGACTGCAGAAGGCTGGCGAATGGGACTAAGAGCAATCTTTCTCGGCACCCCCGCCTTCGCCGTTCCCTCGCTCGAAGCCATGGCCGCCGCCGGGTTTGACCTCTTGAGCGTCTACACGCAACCGGATCGCCCCAAGGGGCGAGGCCAATCCGTCGCCATGAGCGCAGTCAAGGAGGCCGCCCTCCGCCTCAATTTGTCTGTCGAACAGCCGGAACGAATCCGTCAGCCCGAGGTCGTCGAGATCCTCAAGCAACAGGCCCCGGACTTGATGGTTGTAGTCGGATATGGCCAGATCATTCCCCAAAACATTATC
>JBKJSR010000659.1:0-3765 GCA_046594355.1 Bryobacter sp. | reverse complement strand
TTTCCCGATACTTCCCAAACGTAGTGTGTAGGCGATTGAACTAGATTTTCCATGAAGCAAACGTTGTCGTCTATCCTATGCTAAGCGCCAAATACATATTACTCAAGTTATAGTATTACTGCGTTTGGACAAATTGCTCGGGCAAAAAATCTCTCCTCGTTGGATAATATCGTCAGGTGGCTGGAGTTCTTTATATCGTCGGGACGCCAATTGGCAATCTGGAAGACCTAACTATTCGGGCCCAGAAGATTCTGCAGTCGGTTTCCCTGGTTGCCTGCGAGGATACCCGCCAGTCCTCGAAGCTCATGGCCGCCGCCGGTGCCCATCGGCCGCTAATGAGTCTTCACGAACACAACGAATCGCAACGTTGCACTGAACTTGTCAACCGGCTGCTTGCCGGTGAAGACATCGCCTTGATTTCGGATGCGGGAACACCTCTGATCTCAGATCCAGGCTATCGGCTCGTCGAAGCTGCGGTTGCGGCTGGCATCAAGGTGAGCCCCATTCCTGGAGCCAGCGCCGTCCTGAGCGCACTCTCGGTATCCGGGCTGCCTACCGACCAATTTGCTTTTATTGGTTTTCTGCCCCACAAATCGGCAGCCCGCCAGAAGCTTCTCGATCAATGGACGGGCGTTGAGGCGACTCTGGTTTGCTTCGAATCACCGCACCGCATTCTCGAAACCCTCGCCGAAATCGCGAAGAGCTATCCCTCCCGCCGCATGGCTGCCTGTAGAGAACTCACAAAAATTTACGAAGAGATCCTGCGCGGCACTGCGGCTGAGATACTCACACAGCTTAAACAACGACCCAGCGTTAAGGGAGAATTCACCCTGGTGATCGAACACGCCGGCCCCGGACATAACGAACCCAACTCCTCCAATCCGCAAAATTTAAAGAAGGAGGTCGACAAATTGATTGCTGCGGGTCAAAGCCGCATGGATGCCATTAAGGTTGCCGCTAAACGGGCCGGCCTCAACAAACGGGCCGCCTACGACTTGCTGGAAAAGGAAAAATCCTAGAGAGCGCCGTCGCCCCCCGCTGCGGCTCTTCGTCTTGGCCGGAGTCTCCTCAGACGAGTCGGCCTTCGGGTGACGACCCCCGACAGAACAAACCCAACTCCTCCAACCCAATGAATCTAAACAGGAAAGTTAAGAAATTGAATGCTGCGGGTCAAGGTTGCCGCTAAACGGGCTGGCATTAACAAGCGGGCAATCCTAGAGAGAGCCATCGCTCCCGGTGTGGCTGTTCGTCTTGTCCGGAGACTCCTCAGGCGACTCTGCCTTAGAGGCCGTTTCCGACCATAAAGACCGGGACTTGCGCAATGCTTCCTGCACCTCGATCTGGTGTGAGGCTTCGTTTTGCAGAAATTCAAGCCCGTCTGCCAGCCATTGAGCAAGTTTCCCGTCGACGAGTCGATAAAAGACATGTCGCCCATCGCGGCGCTCCATTACGATCCGTTGTGCCCGCAAAACCGAAAGATGTTGCGAAACGCGAGAATGGCTCACCCCAAGTACGGCTTGCAGACTGTTGACGTCCAGTTCCCCAATTCTCAGTTCCTGCACGATCCGCACCCGGTGGGGATGCGCCAGAACCCCGAGGAAGTTCGCCATTTCCTTAGTTAAAAAGACTCTCCAGGGCATGAAAACATTTTGCCTCATAGTAAGTATAACTGGTTGTTTATCTTATTTAATTCTGCATATGTTAAGATATATGCATTGATCCCTTTTTCGTCCTTAACTTAACTTCCCGCTCCGACAGGAATCAATACTAAACTTCCCTTATGGCTCAGGCAAATTCGAACGCAGCAGGGTATCCGCAGGCCTCGCCATTCTCCAGACTCCGTGGCTGGATGGCCACGGAACGCACCGACATCTGGGTGGTGGTCATCTATTCCATCGCGATTGGCCTGCTCTCACTGGTGGTTCCGATCGCTACACAGACGCTGGTCAACACCATTGCCTTCGGCACCTTGTTTCAACCTTTGCTTGTTTTGTCCTTGCTGGTCTTCGTCGGCCTGTTTTGTGCCGCCATCCTGAAAGTCCTCCGCAGTCATGTTGTCGAAGTGATGCAGAGAAGGGTTTTTGTCCGGGTCTCCGCCGATACGATGGAACGCATCCTGCGAGTGCGCATTCAGGCCTACGACGATGACCACGGTCCAGAACTCGTAAATCGATTTTTTGAAGTCGTCACATTGCAAAAGAGCGGTGCCACTTTGCTGGTCGAGGGTCTCGAAGTACTGATGACCACCTTGATCGGCATGGTGCTGCTGGCTGTCTACCATCCGGTCTTGCTGATCTTTGCCGTTCTGATTTCGGTCAGTATTCTGGTCACGCTATTTCCTCTGGGCATTGGGGCAGTCAGAACCGCGATCCAGGAGAGCAAAGCGAAATATGCCCTGGCTGCGTGGTTGCAGGAACTTGCCCGGCACCCATCTACCTTCAAATCCTTGCCCGGCGCAAGCTTTGCCATCGAGCGCAGCAATCGGCTGGTTGGCGATTATGTTCGCTATCGACGGGTACACTGGCGTGTGCTGCTCCGCCAGATTACTGGGTCCCAATTGATGCAAGCCATCGGAACTGCTGGCGTATTGGGTGCCGGCGGCTGGCTGGTAATGGAGAGGCAATTGACCCTGGGTCAATTGGTTGCAGCCGAACTTGTGGTCGCAGCGTCTCTCGCCAGCTTTTCAAAGTTTGGCAAGCAACTGGAAACCTATTACGACCTGCTCGCCGCAGTCGACAAGTTGGGCTATCTCACTGATCTGCCCACAGAAGCTAGCGGCGACGAGAATGTACCGGCGGGCGGCAGCGCCAGCATCGAGCTCCGACAGATCAGCTTCAGCCATTACTCCGGTCATCCCCTGCTGCAAAATATCAACCTTCACATTCCTGCGGGAAGCCGATTTGGAATTACCGGAGAATCAAGCTCGGGCAAGAGCACTCTCGTCGATCTGATCTACGGCTTCCGCGAACCGACAAGCGGCACGCTTTTATTTGAACAAAACGATTACCGCAACCTCAAGCTATACGACCTTCGCGGCCAAATTGCGCTGGTCCGTGGAATCGAAATCTTCCACGGCACAGTCGAAGAAAATATTCGACTCGGAATCACTGACCTCGACTCCGCCGAGCTCCGCAGGATTCTAAGCACGGTTGGTCTGCTCGAGAGCATCGAAAATTTATCGTCAGGACTACAGACCGTGCTCACAACCGGCGGGCAACCCCTCACTTCCGGCCAATCCTACCGACTCATGCTGGCCCGGGCGTTGGCGCTAAAGCCCCGTGTACTGATCCTCGACGAAATTCTCGACCGGATGGAGGATGGCCCCGGACTCGATGCCCTGCTCGAGGCGCTAATCGCTCCAGCTAACCCCTGGACTCTCGTCGTCGTCAGCCAGTCGAAGAATGTATTGAAGCACTGTTCGCAAACCATTGTGCTGGAAGCCGGCCAGATCAAAGGTAGGGAGAGCGACTGATCACAATGAAACTCGATCTCGACTTTAATCTATCCGCACTCTCTGCCGTGGGCCGCTCGGGTGGCCCTCGCCTGCTGGCCTGGAGTCTGCTCTTGATTTTCGTCATCGGACTTCCCACCCTCATCTTTGCCCCCTGGGTACAGAATGTCTCCGGTTTTGGCAAGGTGGTCGGTACCACTCCTTTTGAGCGCCAGCAAACTATTGATACCGCCGTCGAAGGGCGCGTTACCAAGTGGTATGTGATCGAAGGGTCGAAGGTCAAAGAGGGTGACCTGATCGCCGAAATCTCCGAC
>JBKJSR010000491.1:0-5051 GCA_046594355.1 Bryobacter sp. | reverse complement strand
GTCAGTCGCGTATGATCGAGCCCCATCTGATTCAAAACCGTCGCGTGCAGATCGTGGATGTGTACCTTCTTTTCCACGGCGGCAAATCCAAAATCATCAGTCGCCCCATACACGGTGCCCCCGCGAAATCCACCGCCCGCCACCAGATAGCTGAACCCGTGGTTGTTGTGGTCCCGCCCGTTCTGCACCTTCACCAGCCCGCCCACCTCCACCGCCGGTGTGCGGCCAAACTCTCCACCCACCATCACGATCGTCTCGTCCAGCAATCCGCTCGCCCTGAGATCCTGGATCAACGCCGCAATCGCCCCGTCGCTTTGCTCCGCAAGCGGCCGATGCAATTCAATATCGTCGTGCGTATCCCAAGGTTGGAAATTGCCGAAATACACCTGCACCATTCGGACCCCGCGCTCAATCAGCCGCCGCGCAATCAAGCATCCCCGCCCAAAATCTCCCTCGCCATAACGAGCCCTCACCTGCTCCGGCTCCTTCGTGATGTCAAACGCATCCGGGGCTTCCGCCTGCATGCGAAACGCAATCTCCGCCGATTGGATCGTCGCCTCCAGTTGCGCATCCTGCCCCTGCTTCTGCATGTGATGCCGGTTCAACTGCTCCAGCAAATCCAATTCTTTCCTCTGCTTCTCCGGCGTCAACGAACTGTTCCGGATGTACGAAATCAGCTTCTTCGGATCCTTCTCCATCATCGGCACATAGGTGCCCTGGTACACCGCCGGTAGAAAATTAGCCGCCCAGTTTTGATGCCCCAACACCGGCAGCCCCGGACACAAGACCACGTAGCCCGGCAGATTCTGGTTCTCGCTCCCCAGTCCATACGTCAACCACGACCCCATGCTCGGCCGCCCCGGCAACTTGTCGCCGCTATTTAACATCAACAGCGAAGGCTCGTGATTCGGCCGATCCGTATGCATGGAACGAATCACGCAAAATTCATCGATCACGCTTCCGAGCTTGGGAAAGATCTCGCTCACTTCAATTCCGCTCTTGCCGCAGCGCCGAAACTCGAACGGGCTCTGCATCAGATTTCCCGTCTTGCGCTCCGTCTTCAAATTCCCCGCCGGCATTGGCTTCCCGTGATATTTCGCGAGCATCGGCTTCGGGTCGAAGGTATCCACTTGCGAAGGCCCGCCATTGAGAAACAGATAAATGATGCGCTTCGCCTTGGCTTCGAAGTGCGGTGCCTTCACCGCAAGAGGATTGACCGATCCGCTCGCGCCCTCAAGCACTCCCGCCAATCCGTACATGCCGAATCCGGCTCCAACCGTTTCAAGAAATTTGCGGCGTTCCATAATCGGCTCCCTAATTCACAAACAGAAATTCATTCGACCCAAGCAACACTCGCGCATACTGCGTCCAGTTCGCCTGCGCCAGAAACTGCAAGCCCAACTTCAATTCCGCCGCGTCCGGATCACGGCAGAACAAGAGCTGATAAGCCTGCTTCACTTTTTCTTCTTCGCTGCCCTTCAACCTCTTGGCCAGCGCATTCGCCCGCTGCTCCACAAAAGGGCTATTCATTAGAAACAAACGCTGCGGCGGTACTAGCGTCGACATCCTGCTCTCGCTCGTCGCCTGTGGATTGGGAAAATCAAATAGCGCCAGCATCCCGTCCACCTTCCGGCGGCTGATAAAACCATACACAGTCCGCTTCACGTTCGTCTCTTCATCCAGCTTCTGCGCCTTCTCCGCCGGCTTCAGATCGATCTCGCCCGAAGCAAACAACAGCGAATCCCGCAGCGTTTCGGCATCCACCCTTCGCCGATTTGCCCGCCAGAAAAAGTGGTTGTCCGGATCCTTGCTCACATTCGCCGCCACCGGCTCCGCGCCCAGCGCATAAGCCGCACTCAACAAAATCCGCTTGTGCAACTGCTTCAAGCTCCAGCCGCCGCTTACAAAATCCGCCGCCAGAAAATCCAGCAACTCCGGATGCGAAGGCTTCTCCCCCAGTTGCCCAAAATTGCTCGGCGTATTCACGATCCCCCGGCCAAAATGCTGCTGCCAAACCCGGTTCACGATCACCCTCGATGTTAAAGGGTTCTTGTCGTCGGCAATCGCTTCCGCAAGCTGCAAACGCCCACTGCCCTGATGAAAAAGCACCCGGTCCTTTCCACTCAACACCGCCAAGAATCGGCGCGGCGCAACATCCCCAAGATTATTGCGATCCCCGCGTACATGCACCTTCATATCCGCCGGCTTCTCTTTATCTTTCAATGTCTGGAGATACGGATATTGCTCGGGCAACGCCTTCCGCTTGCCCTCCTCCAATTTCTTCTGCTGCTCCAGATACGTTTTCCAGTGACCGCTCAAGAATCGATCGATGGTTCCCTTCCCGTAGTACATCACCCCGCTTCCATAATTAAAGGCCCCGCCGGCATCCGTAATGGATCGCTCAAACATATCCCGCCACAACACGGTTCGGTCGCGATCCATTGCATGAAGTTGTGTCTGCGATAAATCGTTCCGCGTTGGATCGATCCCCAACACCACCTTGTTCTTTTCATCCACCAGCTTCTTCTCTTCGTGAATATCCAGGAGCTTCTCTTCAAAGCGCCTCGCCTCGGCAAGCAACTCCTCCGCCGTGGCCTTTGCTTTCACGAGCAACCGGAACTGATTCAGAAACGGATGATACAAACGCTCGCTTGCCACATATTTTTTCCAGCGGCCCATCGTCTCTTCATCCAGTCCAACAACATCCCCAGCTCCTTGCGTCACCATCAGATAACGCGCCGTCTCCGCCGCCAGCACTTCACCCAACACTCGCGACTGCGTTTCGTAAAACTCCTTGATCCGCTTCTCGACGATCTCTACTTCTTTCTCCCGCGCCTTCCAGTCCGCCACAGCCTTTGCATCCGTGAGCGGAGTCTCCCCCAACTCGCTCGCATTCATAATCCCCTGCAGCGAATAAAAATCCTTGGTCGGAATCGGATCGAACTTATGGTCGTGGCACTGCGCGCAAGCCACCGTCAAACCAAGAAATCCGCGCGTCAACGCATCCACCCGCTCGTCCTGCATCTCCGGACTCAACGCAAAAAATCCCGTACCCGCCGCAAACTCGTTCGGGTCCTTCGACTTCATCAGATCTCCCGCAATCTGCGCCTTCACAAAATCGCTATAAGGCATGTCCCTGTTGAATGCATCGATCACCCAGTTCCGGTAACGGAACGAATTCGTATAAGGCTCATCCTTGGTCGAGTTCAACTTGTCGTCCGCATAACGCGCAACATCCAGCCAATAGCGTCCCCAGCGTTCCCCATAGCGCGGCGAAGCCAGCAACCGATCCACCACCTTCTCCCACGCATTTGCCGCCCGATCCTCGACAAAGGTCTTCGTCTCTTCCGGCGTCGGCGGCAGCCCCGTCAAATCGTAGCTCGCACGCCGCAACAGCGTTCGCCGGTCTGCAAACTTCGACGGCTGCAATCCTTCCTTCTCCATCCGCGCCAGCACAAATCGGTCGATCTCGTTGCGCACCCACTTCTTCTCCTTCACCTCCGGCGGCGCAACTCTCTTCACCGGCTGAAAACTCCAAAACGCTCTCCGCTCGGCACTGATCTCAACATCCGCGCTTGCCGCCGCAGCCTTCATCATCCGCTCCGGAAACACCGCTCCATCGCGCACCCAATTCGCGATCAATGCAATCTCTTCCGCTTCCATCTTCCCCGCTGGCGGCATCTTCAGCCGATCATGCGTATACCCGATCGCCTTTACAAGCAGGCTTTCCTCGGGCTTGCCCTCCACCACCGCCGTCCCGCTCTTACCGCCCTTCAGCAATGCTTCGCGCGAATCCATCCGCAATCCGCCCATGGCAGATTGCGTATGGCACCCGTAGCAATTCTTAGCTAGCAGCGGCCGCACCTTCATCTCAAAATGCTCCGCCTTGTCCTGGCCATGAGCCATCGAACCAATCAGAATCAAAATAAAATTCCGCAAGAACCGCATTGCAATTATTCTATTTGAGTTTCTTGACGCCTGCACTTGCCATAGCCGACGTCCTCCGATATCTTCAATACTTCCCCACCAATATCAGATGGCAAGCTCAAACAAATTCCGGATCGGCATCACCCACGACTTTTCCATTGATGCCAAGGGCCACTACGAAGCCCCCATCGACCAGATCTTCGCCCCCCACGCGCATCTCGAAGTCGAACTCATGCCTCCTGCGGAGAACGTACATCCTACTCGCGATCAACTCGACTCCTACGACGGCATCCTCGCCCTCGCGACGCGTCTCGACTCAAATAACCTCACCGGCCTCAAGCGCCTCTCTATCGTCGCCCGCTGGGGCGTCGGCTTCGACCGCATCGACACCGCAGCCCTCACCAACTCCAACATCGTCCTCGCCATCACGCCTAACGCCGTTCGCCGTCCCGTCGCCGAAGCCGCCATCGCCCTCGTCTTCGCTACCTCTCTCAACCTGGTCGCCCAGCACAAGATGGTCGAAGCCAACCGCTGGCGCGACGCCCTGCCATCGCTCGGCCGCAACATCGCCGGCCGCACCCTCGGCTCCATCGGACTCGGCAACATCGCTTCCGAAATGTTCCGCCTCTCCGCTTCGCTCGGCTTCGGTCGCCTCATCGCCCACGATCCCTTCGTAACCCCGGCCACGGCAGCCGCGCTCAACGTCGAGCTGGTTGGCCTCGAAGAGCTCGCCCGCCATGCAGACTATCTCTGCGTTCACTGCGCTCTCAGCCCCGCCACTCGCGGTCTCGTCAATCGCGATCTCCTCCGTCTGATGAAGCCCACCGCGATCCTGATCAACACCGCACGCGGCCCCATCGTCAACGAACCGGACCTGGTCGAGGCCCTTAACGAAGGATGGATCGCGGGCGCGGGCCTCGATGTATTTGAAACCGAACCGCTGCCCGCCGACGCTCCCATCCGCTCTTGCCCGAACGTCCTCCTTGCGCCTCATGGCCTCGCCTGGACTCAAGAACTCGCCCGAGACAATTCCCTCGAAGCCGCCACCAACCTCCTCGCATTCTCCCAAGGCAAACTCCCCTCCGGCATCGTCAATCGCGAAGTGCTCGACAGCCCGGCCTTCC
>JBKJSR010000470.1:0-4298 GCA_046594355.1 Bryobacter sp. | reverse complement strand
TTGTCGAGATCACAGACGGCCAGTTGCTGTTGCAGCAACCGCGCATCAACGCCGAGAATGTGAACGCCCGCATCGATCTTACAGGCGAACAGCTTTCGATCGCACGTTTCGACGCTTCACTCAACGGCGGCGCGCTGACGGCAACGGGCGGCTTCCGTTTTCGCGGCGGCGAAGCGCAGAACATTGGCATTACTCTCAATGCCAAAAATGTTTACCTGGACTATCCATACGGGCTCCGAACTTTATCCGACTCCGCGATCACTCTGAGTCACAATGGAGGACAAATCGTTGTAGGTGGCGATGTCGTAATTCAGGAAGGGTCTTTTCGCGAATTAGTTACTCTCGAGGGGAACTTACTCTCATTCCTGAACTCCACTTCCGAACCAGTCTTCGCAGAGGAGCGTAATAGCTATCTAGACCGAACGCGATACAACGTAAAGATCAGGACCGAATCGCCGCTTCTGGTGAAAAATAACCTGGCTGAGGCGGGCATCAATTTGGATCTTCGTTTGACTGGCAGCTACTATGTGCCGGCTCTGTTGGGTCGAGTCACGCTTGAAGAGGGCGGAGAACTTTACTTCTCTGAACGCTCCTACAGTATCGACCGTGGCATGATCACTTTCACCAACGATCAAAAGATCGAGCCCACGCTGGATATTCTGGCCAGGACTCGCGTCGCGGGCCACGATGTTTCCTTACTGATCGCGGGAGGTGGAGATGAGAGAGTCTCCACCACGCTTTCCTCCGACCCCGTACTGCCCGAGCAGGACATCCTGGCGATGTTGATTACCGGCAAGACGCCGGAAGAGTATAAGAATAGTGATACTGGTACCCTCGCCAGCCGTCAGGCGCTCTCCTATTTTGCCGGCAGTTTCGGTGGCCGTTTTACGCGTCGGCTGGAAAAAGCGACAGGCCTGAGCACAGTCAGAGTGGAGCCCGACCTGATCGCAAATGAGAGCAATCCCACGGCCAGATTGACAATTGGTCAAGACCTTTCGTCAAGAGCCCGGCTGATTTACTCCATGAATCTGACTAACGGAGGCGACCAAATTTATGTGGCCGAGTATGACGTTAGCAAGCGTTTCACGACGAGGGGCGTGAAGCAAATCGACAACACTTACAGATTTGAGTTCAGGCACGATATGCGCTTTGGCGGAGAACCGCCGCCTTCGGCGGCCGACAGAAAGAGAGACCGCCGAGTCATCGGCGAGGTTCAAATGCCCGCCGGAGGCCCAATCCCGGAAGGAAAGCTGCGGGCTAAATTCAGGAACAAGCCTGGCAAGCGCTATGACTTTTTTGAAGTGCGTAAGGGACTTGATCGTCTTGAGAAACTCTACCGTGCCGAGAACCTGTTGGAAGCTCGAGTGCGTGTGCGGCGCGAAATGAAAGAGAAGACCGTAGACCTTGCTCTCGATATCAACCCTGGCACGATAGTCGCCTTTGCATACGAGGGTTGGGAACCTGGCCGTAAGTTGCGAAATCAGGTTCGCACCATCTGGAGCGATGGCGTTTTTGACGAGCAGCGTGCCGACGACGCCGCACGAGCCCTACGCACCTCCCTGATCGAAAATGGATTTCTAGAGGCGAAAATCGAATCGAAGGTCAGCGCCTCCGAACGCAAATTGATTACCTTCGATATTCAGCCTGGAATAAAATACGGCAGTGCCGATCTCGAATTTCCAGGTGCGGGCGGCATTAAAGTCAGTGAACTTAAGAGGCTGCTAAAACATCGCGACTTGAGGGCGGCACTCTATATGGACGGGCCAAAAGTACGCGACCTGCTGCAGAGTTATTACCGGGAGCGGGGCTATCTGGACGCTTCAGTCAAAACGCCGCAAGCTATATTCGATGCCGCTACCGGGAAAGCTCAAGTGCGCGTGCCGGTGACCGAAGGTCTCCGTTTTCAAGTTGCGTCCGTAAAGTTTTCTGGCAACACCGCGATTCAGAATGAGGAGTTGGCGAAGCAGTCCGAACTCAAGGAGAATGAGCCTTATCAACTTCCACTGCGGCAAATATCGCTCGATCAGTTGCGGGAACTTTACTTGTCTGCGGGCTATCGCGACGCCAATATAGAAACGAATGTGGAGCGGGGCGAGGGCAAGGTGGATGTAACGTATCGCATCACGGAAGGCCCCAAAGAGGTCGTTCAGAAAATCGAAGTGAGCGGGAACGACGCCACCAGCGAAAAATTGGTGAGAAGCCAGATCGCCCTGAAAGTGGGCGATGCGCTCGCACCGGACAAGCTGGCTGAATCGCGTCGAAATTTGTATAGCACCGGAGCTTATTCGTTAGTCGATCTGGAACGTGTGCCTACCGGCGACTTGAGCACTGCGGGCATCAAGCCAATGGTGCTCCGGGCAAATGTTCGCGAAGTACAGCCTTTTGCAGTGAAATACGGAGCTTATGTCGATACCGAGCGTGGACCGGGAGCCGTGGTCGACTTTACCAATCGTAACTCCTTGGGATCGGCTCGGGCCGTTGGAGGCCGTCTTCGCTATGACGCCGATTTCCGCGAAGGGCGCGCATTCTTCAGCCAACCGCTGTTGCGGGGCATTCCCGTTCAAAGTATCGCTTCAACTTACGTCAGCCGTTCCCTATTGCCAACCTTCATCACGGACCGCATTGGCATAAGTGCCCAACAGGAAATTCGCTTTCGGAAGCGCTATATATTCAACTACGGCTACCGCATGGAACGCGTGCATACCTACGAAAAAATTCCAGACGAATTTATTCCTTTCGATGTTACGCTTCGCGTGGCACCCTTGACCTTTACGATGAATCGCGAGACGCGAGACGACATACTTGACGCGACAAAGGGTTCTTTTACATCGCACGCTTTCGAATGGGCGCCAAAAACGTTGGGATCGGACGTTCGTTTTATCCGCTACTACGCTCAATACTTCCGCTACGTAGCACTCGCGAAGCCTACCGAAATTCCGCTGAGCGGTGGCCTCACCAAGTCGCGTCTGGTGTACGCCGGCGCTGCCCGCATGGGGTTGGCGCGCGGTCTCGGCGGGCAGGATCTGATCCTGAGCGAGCGGTTCTTCGCCGGTGGTGGCACTACATTGCGCGGCTTTAAACAAAATACCCTGGGAGCCAAGGACTTTCTCGGCGACCCTGTCGGAGGTAACGCGGTGGTGCTGATCAACAACGAAATCCGCTTTCCGATGGCAAGTATTTTCGACGGTGTAGGCTTTGTCGATATCGGCAATACTTATCGGCGGGTATCGGACATCAAACTCGGCGACTTACGCAAAGCCGCTGGGTTCGGATTACGCGTCCGCACGCCTTATTTTCTCATTCGGCTGGATTACGGCTTCAAGCTGGACCGCAGACCGGGCGAATCTGCCGGCGGATTTTTCTTCAGCATCGGGCAAGCGTTTTAACCTGAAAAGTACACTTGGAATCTACGACCCTTGGAAGCCATTGCTACCAATTGGGAATTCGACTGCTCCACAGATATCCATCGCGTGAGTGGTCAGGAAGCTCTCGGAGCCTCTGTTTCGGTGCGCTGTATTCTCCCGACGCGGATGGATCCGGTACGGGCAAGCGGAACTCTTCGATCAAAACACGAAACGTAAACCGAGTTGGATGTTACGCGGAAAGTTCGATTGTCCGTTGTCGCGGAAGATTTTTCCGAAGTTGGGCGACGTCGGATCCAGGTTAGGGTCGGAGGAAAAAACAGCTGTGTTGAGTGCGTTAAACGCATCGACCCGGAACTGCATGTTCATGCTTTCGCCGATGCGCGTATTTTTGATTAGCGAGGAATCAAGCGTGTTGCCCCACTGGTTGCGGATATTTCCATAGCGAATGGGGGTAGTGCGAAGTGAGTTAGGTGGGCGGATCTGGAAGACCGGCTGTTCCCCGGAAAGCACATTCCGCGCAGTACCGTTCACGTCTATGACGCCGGTCTTGAAAAGACGATCCCAACTGGGGTTGGCAAGGCGGGGATCGCCAATCAGATAGACATTGCCCGGAATGCTCATCGGATCGCCCGACTGGAGCACGGTGCTGAACACAGCCTGCCAGCCGCCGACTACTCCACTCACGAGGCGATGACTGTTGGCCAGGAATTTGCGGCCCTTACCGAATGGCAATTCGTAACTCGGCGCAATTACCAATCGATGCGTTCGATCCCAATCGACTAGACTGCGGGTAGGGGCCGGGTCTTGGGCGTTCAGATAGTCAACCGCTTCGATATTCTTGGCATATGTATAGGTACTCGTGAAGCTGAGGCCGTGAGAATAACGCTTGGTAGCCGTAACCTGCAGCGAGTTATACCAGATGCGACCGGTGTT
>JBKJSR010000419.1:0-4330 GCA_046594355.1 Bryobacter sp. | reverse complement strand
ATCCGACTCAGGTTATCCTGTGGTTTGAGCGAGCAAGCTACACCTTTAATCAAGATTCGTCTGCTGCGTCAGCGGGCCTGCAACGAAAAGAACGAGAAAGCTAAAATTTGCGCGGGTCACTTAAAGCGCTGGTTTGCATCCCAGGAACAATGGATCAGCCGTTTCGGCCCGGATGCAGAACTATATCGCTGCGAAAAGTGCAAAACGATCTATCTTCCCAATCCGGAAGAAGCTCCGCGTACCGCGACACTTGCGTGGTAGTGGATGAATTTTCGTGCTAGCTTAAAGGATTGATGTAGTTTGCCGATAGACTGCTTAGTTGCAGTTGCTTAGGCTTTGGTTCCGCAGGGCGATCCTAATAGATAGACCGCATCGGATTCGGATGGGTGGGTTTTGCAAGAAGACCTCCTCCGACGCGGTCCGCCCTCGGTTACTACTGGGGCAGCAATCGGTGCGCCTGCGGCTGGTAGCGTAACGGTTCCCGCCATCTTGCTGGACAAAGGCCCGCGTCCTAATTCAACCCTTTATCCAACAGCTACCTGCTCTACGGGTACTCCGACTGTAGAGAAACTCTATCTTTAAAGATCATCGAAGCTCTTGCTTCGTTTCAACCTATTCACCTCTGTGCAAAGTTTTAACAAGCACTTGGATCGCCATCTAAAACAAAATCTTCAATTGCGAGTGGACATAAAAATCCCCTCTGGTGCAACCGTCTGACGGATGAGTGAGCGGTCCTGATAATTCGATCCCGACTCCCGCAAGCACGCAAGCCTTTTGGACCCGCTCGCTTTCCCCGCCTGCCAGTTGCAACAGAGGGCAGGTTTTAAAGGTACTTCATCAATTCACTAGTAAAGATAGCAAATCTTGGGCCATCATTGCACAAAAAGATTCTATTGAAAACACTGTGCTTTCTGATTCGCTAACGCATTCATCCCGGCAATTTGGACACATCCTTGTATCGCTGTGACACACTAAGAATTCATGTGGTTCCTCTGGGTCTTACTCTTCTGCCACCCCTTATCAGCCCAGACGGCCAATGAGGATAGCTTTAAACCCTACACCGATCCCCCACGCCTGCTGCTGCGTCCGCAGCGCCTCCGGCTTCTGACCCGCGAGCGCGAAAGACAGTCGATTCGCTACCAGCAGTTTGACTATTACATGACAAACGGTGCCGCCATGCCGGAAGCCGGCTTTGCCCTGGCCTTGGCCAGCCGCATCTCGAACAACCCGGCACAATGCAACAATGCCTACCTGTGGTTGACAAAAACCAAAGACGTTGATCTGCGCCAGCGAGCCTTGGTCTTTGATTGGTGCGCTGCCTCGCTCACGGAGGCACAGTCGAGCGCACTTGCCCAGTCGCTCTCGAAGCTGATTCCTCCAATCTCGAATCTCGCCTCACTGCGCGACCGCGCCTTCATTGCACTCACCATAGCCGACTCGCAGCCCGCCCTGTCGGAAGCCACCCTGCGCGCAACTGTCGCTCATTGGCGCAGCGTAGTTGCTCCCGGCCTGCGGCAGGCGATGCCAGTGCCTTCCCATCAGCTTTACCCCATGCTCGAACTGCTGCATGTGATTCGCGACAATCTCGAAATCGACCTGCGCCAGGACGCCCCCCACTATTTTCTCGATCTCCCGCTCATTCAGATGCTCGGTTACTATCCGGCTCCTTATCCCGGCCCCGACAATGAATTCCGGGTTGCATTTTTTACCGGTGACAAGGAACCCGATCTGAACTTGTCGACCATGCTGCGCTCGGCCGAGCTTTCCCTCGTCTCGCTCGACAACAATGCCGAACTGGCCCAGTCGCTACAAGGCTGGTTGCTGCAGGATCGCTATCTTTTGCGCTCGCCGCTCGGCATTCCCTATGAGTTCCTCTGGGCCAACCCTTATCAGCCCGGCCTCACCTACCACCATTTGCCAAATTCCTTCCATGACAAGCGCAACGGCATGCTCTTCATCCGCGACCATTGGGAAGAAGAAGCGAAGTTCCTCTGCTATTACGATGGCAAGATCCAGCTCTTTGAAGACGGCAAGCGCAAACTGCTAAAACTATCCCCTTCCACGCCCCCCATCGAGATGGGCGGGGCGACCATCCTGGTCGGCGGGCAGCAGTTACTGAAGCCGATACAGTTTGAATTGCATGGATCCGACAAAGAGGCCTGGTACATCGTTGGGCTGCTGCCAAATACCATCTACGACATTGAAATCGACGACCAGGAACTGGACGAGTCGCGCACCGATTCGGGCGGTATCCTTTCGCTCGATTTCATCAAGTCGATTGCCAGGACTGGTGTGCGCGTCTCCGTCGCCCGCATTGCGAAAGGCACTGAATAAGCATGATTACTCGCCGCACCATGGTCGAAGGAAGCCTCATGCAACTCCAACCCGCCGCGCCCCGCTACGAGGTGTGGGACGTCTTCACCTCGCAACCCTTCGGCGGCAACCCGCTGGCTGTTTTCTTCAATTCCGACGCCCTCACCGTCGAGCAGATGTTCGCGCTCACCCGCGAGATGAATCACTCCGAAACTACCTTCGTCACGCGCGACCAGAAGGTGCGCATCTTCACGGCCACCGAAGAATTGCCCTTCGCCGGTCATCCCGTTCTTGGCACTGCTTTTGCCCTGCAGCGCCGCAACCCGAAAGAGAGTTTGATCACCGTACAAGTGCCCCAAGGGCCGATCCAGGTGCGATTCACTGGCACAAGCGCCATGATGTTGCAGCAGGCCCCGGAATTTCGCGAAATACACGAGGCCGCCGTAATCGCGCCCATGCTGGGCCTCAACCCCGGCGATCTGGTCGCTAACCTTCCGATTCAAACCGTCTCCACAGGCAGGCCGAATCTGATCGTCATGTTAAAGACCATGGCTGCGATGAAGAGCGTTCGCTTCAACTGGCCCGCTCTGCAGGAGTATTTCGCCAAGGGAGATGTGCAGCGTGGAATCTACCTTCTTACCCGCGACACAATCGATATAGCCAGCCTCGTCTTCGCCCGCAAGTTGACTCCCCGCCTCGAAGATCCCGCTACGGGTTCCGCCGCAGGGTGCGCCGCCGCCTACCTCGTCAAGTACAATCTCGCTCCTTCCGGCATCACGGTGAAGATGGAGCAGGGCCACCTGATGGGACGGCCCAGCGAGTTGTTGCTCTCCGCCGTCAGGCAAAGTGGTGGCGCAGTGACGCAAGTGCAGGTGGGCGGCTCGAGCGTGCTCGTACTCGAAGGCAGCGTGCATCGTTTAGGATGACAGTCATGCGTCCCCTCCTCTTGTTCAGTTTCGCTTTCGCGGCTCTCGCTCAGCAATGTACGATCCCGGGCAATGTTCCCTCCACCAAACCCACTCGCGTCGACTACAGGAACAAGGAAATCGCCACCGACTATTACGGGCTCGCGCTCAGTTGGTCGCCGCAGTTTTGTAACTCTCAGGCAGGCAAGAATCCCAACAACCGCTGGCAATGCGCGGACAATCATTTTGGCTTTGTCATCCACGGGTTGTGGCCTCAATCCGCGAAAGCAACACGCACCAGCGAACATCCCCGCCATTGCAAAGCACCCGAGCTGCTGCCATCCTCCACCATCAAGCCGCACCTCTGCACAATGCCCGGTGCGCAACTCATTCAGGATGAGTGGGTCAAGCACGGCACCTGCGCCTGGCCGAATGCAAAGGCGTACCTCGATCAAGTGGAACTGCTCTACAAGAATCTTGTTTTGCCCGATCTCAAGGCAGGCATGACTACATCCGGCGCGATCCGCAAGCAGCTTGTCGCCGCCAACCAGGCCAAGGGTCTCAAGCCCGAACATACCGAAGTGCGCGTGCTCTCGGGCAACCGCTTCTCGGAGTTCATGATCTGTTACGACAAGAAGTTCCAGTTCGCCGCCTGCGCCGATCCCGGCGCGCCAGATGATATCGAAGTTCGTGTTGCCGCCAAACGCTAGGCGAAAGTCTTGAATTCCATCACATCGCCATCCTGCACGATGTATTCCTTGCCTTCAGTGCGCAGCTTGCCTACCTCGCGAGCCTTCGCAAAGCTGCGTAGCAAGACCAGTTCGTCATAGCTGATCGTCTCCGCGCTAATGAAACTCTTCTCAAAATCGGAGTGGATCACTCCCGCCGCCTGTGGTGCCTTCCACCCCGCCTGGATCGTCCACGCACGCGTTTCTTTCACTCCCGTCGTGAGGTAAGTCCTCAGCCCGAGCAAGTGATAGGCGGAGCGAATTAAATTCCCCGCACCACTCTCCGTTACGCCCAATCCTTCGAGATACTCTGCGGCTTCTTCCGCCTCCAGCATCGCGATCTCCGCTTCGATCTCGGCCGAGACAATCACGGCGCTGGTCTCA
>JBKJSR010000343.1:0-3872 GCA_046594355.1 Bryobacter sp. | reverse complement strand
CTCGAGTTCCCGATTGTCTTCCTCGCCGGGCTCGAAGAAGGGCTTTTCCCCCACTCCCGCGCACTGCAGGACGACAACCAGATGGAAGAAGAGCGCCGTCTTTGTTATGTGGGAATGACGCGCGCCCGCCAGCAGTTGTATCTCACCTGGGCCCGCATGCGCCGCAAATATGGTGGCGGCATCCCAGAACCTGCACTTACCTCGCGCTTCATCCGCGAAGTCCCAGAGCCCTTTACCGAGCGGCTTTCGCGGCTCAGTGTCGTCCCGCAAATGGACCTCCGCGCCGAACAGTGGGAAGTGCGCGATACCGTCAAGAAATATAGCTACAGCGCCAAGCCATCGGCCAGTGCCGACAACATCAGCCAGTTCTTCGGGGCGGGGAATTCAGCCGCTACCGCACGGCCTGTGGTACGCCAGACCCTTTCCACGCCGCCGCCACGTCCAGCCACCCCTCCAGCGCCGCCTCCCGCGCCGCCCAAACCCGTCAACGCCTCTCTCTTCGACGACCAGCCGCCGTGGGCAACCTCGACACCGTCTGCAGCGGCCGCAAAGCCGACAACGCCTCCAAGGTCAACCGTGCCACCCGCTCGTGATGTGACACAACCCGCTGTGCGTCCCGCGCCGCCCCCGCGTCCCCTGACGGCTCCAACGGCCTTCCGCACTGCCGCCTCGCAGCTCCGCAAGTCCAGCGGCATCCGCTCCGGCTCCACAATCTCGCACCCCCGCTACGGCAAGGGCACCGTGCTCCGCCGCGAAGGCGATGGCGACGATGCCAAGCTGGTCGTGAGCTTTTCCGGCCATGGACTCAAGAAGCTCGTTGAAAAATTCGCCGGCATTACACAAATCGATTAAGCCATTAACAGACTGGTATCATGACCGCTTAAATGCGTTCGTATGCCGGCGCGATACCGAGCCGGTCTTGGCGGTCGAATCACTAGTACTTTGATGAAATTCAAAGTCTAGACATCCGCTTTGCCTTCTGTTAGTCTGTCGAAATGAACCGCCACCTTCTCTTGATTACTGCGATTGCGGCATCTCTTCAGGCGAGTAATATTCTTAACTCTCCGACCGTCGACGCCAGCCAGTTTCGGGTTACACAATTTGCCGCTGGTCTTTCTCTCCCCAATAGCATGATTAAAGCCCCGGATGGCTCCTTGCTGGCGGTGATTTCTCCCGGATTTTCTACCAGCCAGGTAGTACGCTTTCAAGATCTGAATTCCGATGGATTTGCCGACGGCCCTGCAACCGTGCTTTACTCTAACGCTTTGGGCGGTGCTGGTACTCAGATCCGCCAAGCTGGAAAGTTGCTCTACATCGGCGAGTTTGGTACTTCTTCCATCACTGCGCTTGCCCCGGGTACACTTTCTTCCGACCCCCTTTCCGCAGTTGGTGCCCTTCAATTCCAATATCCTGCCGGCCACGCTCATCCCACTGCCGGTCTTGCGGTTCGCCCCACTCCGGGAAGTCCCGGTTCGGTGGATCTGATCTTCAATATAGGCTCCCAATTCAATGACGGGCTTTCCATAGATCCGGTCGTCGTCGGTGGCTTCGGCCTTGCGCCTACGCCGCTCCAGGGCGATTCCCTGTATATGCTTACGATCAACGAATCGGGTTCCACTCCCCAGGCTTCCAATCTTCGCCAAATAGCTACTGGTATTCGTAATGTATATGGACTGGCTTTCGACCCAATCTCGGGGGATCTGGTTTTTGCCGATAACGCCATTGACGAGGCCAATGTCACTGCGACTTCAGAACCTTTCATGGCCGATGAGCTGAACAGGATTCCCGCCGCGCTTCTAGGGCAATCAATTCTGAAGTTTGGTTATCCAAACTGCTACCAGGCTTATCGAACCAACGTAACAGTGGAAATCAGTGCAGGTGATTGCAACGGCGTCACCCAGAGTCTCATCAATTTCCATCCCGTGCCCAACAACCCTGGCGGTTTTCGATCGGAGGGTCCGGCGGAAATTGCTTTTGCCCCAGCCCTCTTTCCATCTCTATTTCGAAACGGAATTTTTGTAGGCTTCTCTGGAGGTGTCGGCCCGGGTGGTCTCAACAATCAAAACGCTCTCGTCTTCGTCGATTCAAACTTCTCTCAACTGATTCACTTCATCGAAAGCGGCACTCCTAGGGTAGGAAATATTCTCGGTGTGTACTCAACTGAGGATTCATTGTTCATCGCCGACTGGGGCGGGTCGTCGATCTATCAGATTACGGCTGTTAGCCAAATACCCGAGCCTGTCACTGCTTTCCTCCTCACGAGCGGCTTGGGGCTTGTCTATTGCGGTCGGCGCAAACGCCAAAAAAATAACACGCGATAGATCTGCTCCAACACGGGCGCTCCACTTTAGTCACAATGGTTGTATGCGAATTCTCGCCTCTCTTGTTTGCATCTCGCTCTGTGCATTCTCTCAAACCATTCTTGTGCAGCCCGGTGATCTCGCCGCTTCTCTTAAAGACCCGGCACTTGTCCTCCTCCACGTTGGCGGGCAAAAGGATTACGATTCCGGCCACATTCCCGGCGCCCGTCTCGTCGCGCTCTCAGACCTCTCCGTCATCGGCGAAAAAGGTCTCCGGATGGAAATGCCGCCGGTCGAAACCCTCCGTGCAACGCTCCTCAAGCTCGGCGTCGGAGATACTTCGCGCGTTTTGATCTACACCGGCAACGATTCGATCCAGTCCGCCACGCGCGTCTTCTTTACCTTCGATTACCTCAGTCTCAAAGCCTCGCTGCTTGACGGCGGCCTCAGCTTGTGGAAGTCCAAAGGCCTGCCCATCGACACGGAAACCCAGCGCTTCAGCGCCGCCACCAAACTGACCGTCAGGCCACGCCCCGAACTGATCGTCGATGCCGCCTATACCAGCGCACACCTCAACGACAACTCGATCTCGATTGTCGACGCCCGCCTCCCCGAGTTCTACAACGGCACCAACGCCGGAGGCATGCCCAGGGCCGGGCACATTCCCAATGCGAGGAACCTCCCTTATCTCAGTTTTGTGGACGAGAGCAAAAGGGTCCTTCCCGTCGGCAGCCTCAAGCAAAAACTCGGCACCAGGCCCATTCTGGCTTACTGCCACCTCGGCATGCAGGCCACAGTGGTTTACTTCGCTTCGCGCCTCGCCGGTCTGGATGCCAAACTCTACGACGGCAGCTTCGAGGATTGGAGCGCCCGCAGTGAACTCGCCGTCTCGACGGAAGTGAAGGACACAAAAAAATACCACGTCATCTTTGAAATGTCCGCCGGAGAGCAGCCTCGTCTCGAAGCGATCGTCCGTAACATCGATAACATCAAAATCGCGCTGGGCGCGGAGAATGTTGCGGTGGAACTGGTTCTGCACGGTGCAGCCATCTTCAGTTACACGAAGGACAAATCCGGCCCCCTGGCGACCGATTGGGAGCGTCTTGCCAAATCTGGAGTTGGTCTCCTCGCCTGCAATAATTCCCTTAAAATGCGCAACATCCCCCAGGATTCCTTGCTTCCTTATGTGAAGGTGGTCGATTCCGCCGTCGCCGAACTGGTCCGCAAACAGCAGGCCGGCTGGCAGTACATCCGCAACGCGAATTAGGCCGGCCCAGGCAACCCCTCAGCCCGGCCACCATAAACTGAGGTCGATGGAGTATATGTGCTTCAATTAGACCCCAACCTTGCGGATAGAGATTCACTGCGGCGAAGGAAGCCGAGTTTTTCGCGTGCGTGCTTCAATTAGGCCCCAGCCCTACGGATGGGTTCCGACACTGGGATCGCAAGCATGCATCCAGCCTTTGTAGCTTCAATTAAGACCCACCCTTGCGGATGGGCATTCTTCGTGCGGTCAAATTGATAGTTTATGAAGGTGGAGATACTCTGATTCATATGGCCCTGGCATCTCTC
>JBKJSR010000197.1:0-15799 GCA_046594355.1 Bryobacter sp. | reverse complement strand
GAAACAAGCTGGTCGTTTTCGAGCAGGTAGATGGGAGCGCCTTTGCTGCGGTTGGGCCGTGCAGTGAACCGACTACGGCGTATTGATCCATATAGTAGATGTCGCAAGGAAACGAACCGAGTGGCATGCGCAGCGTCGACAGATACTGCCCAAAGCGGGTAAAACGGTCGATCTCGGAATTGGGCCGGTCGGCTACGTCTAAACGATTCGTCCCCGGCTTGATGGTGATGCCGTGACCGGTTCCGAGCTGGCCGGGCGCTGAGCCACGGCCACCGAAGGCGAGGTCATGCCAGTTGGCGGCGAAGGGGTTGGTGCTCGTGATCTTGGCGGTGAGGACAAAGTCGAGATTGGAGTAGCCGGTGGGGATGTAGAACATTCCGTCCAGTTGTTCGACGTCGGTGGGTACAAAGTTGCCACGGCCGGCGAAGTAGTCGGTTGCGACGGGATGGCCCATGTCGCTCTTGCCATCGGGAGCGTTGAGGGTATGGATCAGCTTGCCGTCAAGCCCGGTCGTATAAATCTTGGCCGTGCCATTGCCCGGGAAGGTGAGAAAAGGCGTACCGTCTTTGGCCTGCCAGAACGTGGCGTTGTGCATGTTTGTGTCGCGCATGGACGGATCGGTGGGCAGCATGCGGGTGGTTTTCAGGTCGGAGCTGATCTGAATGATTCCGGCACCGGGTAGTGCGAAATAGACTTCGCCTTTGCCAGGGCGGCGGTCGATGGCAAAGCCGCCATGGGCGGCCTTTAATACTTTTTGGGCTTCCTCGGGCAGGTGCGAAGAAGTGTAGAGTACGCGGAACTTGTACTTCCCGGTGCCACTCAAGCCGGCCCCGCCAGCTTGGCCCATGACTGAATTCGGACCCGCCGGCGACAGATGCCAGGCAATCGCTAAAAGTAAAACCCAAAGGGTGACGCTCGCCAGTCGTTTCATCTTGTTTTAAGAAACCTCTCTGATATTCAATCACACTCCCGAGGGCGGCAGGATTAAGCGTCGATCAAGTGAGTGCCATGCGTCATTGCGGCACCAGCTCGAAGGGCAGCCGCGATCAGCATCACTTCGGTCAGTTCCTGTTCTGTTGCGCCTGCCTTCAATGCGGCCTGCTTATGGATTTCGATGCAGTAGACGCATTGTGTTGTCAGCCCTACGGCGACGGCGATAAGCTCTTTGTATTTTTTCGGGATGGCTCCCTCGGCGAGAGCCGCCTCATCAAAAGCCCAGCTTGCCCATCTTTGGGAATTTTTTCATGTTTTCCATCGAGGGCATCATTGGTGGGTTCCTAATTGCCTGTTTGCGCACACAGAAGGGTTAGCTCGGCTAGAAGATTTTCGAGGTGATCGCGCCTTCACTGGCCGACCCTACCGTCCTGATGTACTTGGCGAAGACGCCAGTTTTGTACTTGGGCTCGGGAGCGGTCCACTTGGCTTTACGGGCGGCGAACGTGGCGGCGTCGATTTCGAGGTCGATGATGCGGTTTTCGATGTCGATGTTTATGATGTCACCGTTTTCGACCAGTGCGATTGGGCCGCCGTCGAAGGCTTCTGGTGAGACGTGTCCGACCATGAAGCCACGGGTTGCGCCGCTAAAGCGGCCATCGGTAAGCAGAGCGGTTGAGTCTCCGAGGCCGACGCCCATGATGGCACCGGTAACGCCCAACATTTCGCGCATGCCGGGTCCACCCTTGGGACCCTCGTAGCGGATGACGACGACATCGCCCGGCTTGACGTCGCCACCGAGGACGGCCTTCATGGCATCTTCTTCACGCTCGTAAACTTTGGCCGGACCGCGCTGGCCCTTGCGCTCAATGCCTGTCACCTTGATCACGCAACCATCGGGAGAGAGGCTGCCGCGCAGGATCACGAGGCCACCGGACTTCTTGATGGGATTGGTCGTGGGCATGATCACTTCCTGGCCGGGTGTAGGCACTGCCTTCATTGCTTCTTGAGCGAAGGTTTCCCCGGTAACTGTCATCGTGGAACCATCGACGAAGCCGCCTTCCAGCAGGAACTTGGCCACGACGGGGATGCCGCCGGCCGTATGCACGTCGGCGGCCGTAAACTTGCCGGCAGGCTTCAGATTGCTGAGCAGCGGAGTGCGGGCGCTGATGGTCTGGAAGTCATCAATGTCGAGTTCGACGCCAGCCTCCTGCGCCATAGCCAAAAGGTGAAGCACGGCGTTGGTGGAGCCGCCGGTTGCGGCAACGCTCGCGATGGCATTTTCAAAGGCGGCGCGGGTGCAGATATCGCGGGGTTTGAGGTCGCGCTTTACGGCCTCGACGATGATCTTGCCACAACGGATGGCAACTTCGTTCTTGGCCGGATCGACTTGCGGAGTGCTGGCCGTGTACATGGGTGCAAGGCCGATGAGTTCCATTACGGTGGCCATGGTGTTAGCCGTGAATTGGCCGCCACAGGCACCTGCGCCGGGGCAGGCTTTGTTCTCGATATCCAGCAATTCCGCGTCGCTAATCTTGCCGGCGGCGTTTGCGCCCACTGCTTCAAAAACATCCATAAGCGTGATGTCGATTCCATTGCGTTTGCCGGGCATGATGGTGCCGCCGTACAGGATGACGCTGGGGACATTGAGCCGGAGGAGGGCCATGGCCGCGCCGGGGATGGTCTTGTCGCAGGCGACCAGGGCGATGATGCCGTCGAACATATAACCACGGGCGCAAAGCTCGATCGAGTCGGCAATCAAATCGCGGCTGACAAGGCTTGCCTTCATGCCTTCGGTGCCCATGGTGATGCCGTCGCTGATCGCAATGGTGTTAAATTCCATTGGCGTACCGCCGGCGGCGCGGATGCCTTCTTTGACCTTTACCGCGAGGTCGCGCAGGTTGTAATTGCAGGGCATCGTTTCGATCCAGGTGTTGGCGATGCCGATGATGGGCTTGCGCAAATCTTCGTCGGTAAAGCCGATGGCCTTGAACATGGCGCGCGCCGGAGCGCGGTCGCGGCCTTGCGTAATCGTGTGGCTCTTAAGAATCATAAACCCCCATCTTATCAATCGCGGCTCCAGAAATCGCGTGCGAGAATGAGAGTTTCCCAATTCAAATATGAGAATTCTTGCTATTCACGCACACCCCGACGATTGCGAAATTCTTGCCGGAGGCACGTTGGCGCTGCTGGCGCGAACAGAGATTTCGCTCACCATCTGCACGATGACACCTGGCGATTGCGGTTCGGCCGAGATGGGGGCATCCGAGATTTCGGCTGTGCGGCGCATGGAAGCGGCAACCGCTGCGGCGATGATTGGAGCCGATTATCTTTGCGCCGAGTTTCGCGACATGGCGATTTTCAACGACGATCCGGGCAGGCGGCGCGTGACACAGATTCTGCGTGAGACGCGCCCGGATATTGTGATCACCTCGAACAGCCCGGATTATCACTGCGACCACGAGGCGACTCATGCGCTGGTTCGCGATGCCTGTTTTGGGGCCTCAGCGCCGAACTATGGAACGGGCGGTTTTGTGGCGCTGGAAAAGATTCCGCATCTCTACTTCATGGATTCCGCCGACGGCATCGACCGCGACGGCAACGTGTTGCGGCCTGAATTCGTTGTCGATGTAGCGGACTCGATGGAGCTCAAGCTGGCACTAGTTGGCTGTCATGCATCGCAACGGAACTGGTTGAAGAAACAGCACGGCATGGACGACTACGTAGAGACCGCATCCCGTTGGACGGTAAAGCGCGGGGGACTGGCGGGACTGGCTTTTGGCGAAGGCTTCCGGCAGTATCACGGACACCCTTATCCACAGTCGCCGCTGCTGCAAGAGATTCTCGAAAAATTAACAAACCTGATCAGCCAATGAGCAAACATCATCCGGACAGGCGCACGGTTTTAACGAAGCGCGTAGACGAGTGCGAAAACCTGCACGAAGTATTCATGAATTGCCTGCCGGCCTTTGGCGGTGCTTTTCTGCGGCGCATCTATACAATTCTCGACACCGCAATTGGCATGGGTTGCCCGCTGACCGTTGCCATCGCCGGTCCCATTACGGTGAGCGGCCAGCACCAGACGTGGCTCGTGCCTTTGCTGGAAACGGGGTGGGTCGCTTATCTTTCGACCACCGATGCGGTTTGCTATCACGACGGGCACCGGAGCCTGACGGGACACAGAAACCCCGTCCATGAAGTTCCGATCTTTGGAGACGATGGAGCGTTGCGCGACGAGCACACAATCCGCGTCACCGACATGGCCTTTGATGAAGATGTGCTGCTCGATCAGGATCGCTTTCTGACGGCGATGCTGCAGTTGCCCGAGTTCCAGCGGAAGATGACCGGTACGGAATTGCGCAATCTTCTGGGACGCTATTACGCGGCGCAAGAAAAAGCGAATGGCGTGCAGGAGGGCTTGCTGGCGGCTTGCGAGCGCCTGGCTGTACCCGTGTTCGTCGGGGCTCCGGGCGATGGCAGCGTGTTCCTCAACTCGATGAAACTTTGGGCGATGAAGCAGGCCGGATTGATCGAAGACTACGACTTTGATCTGGACCTGCACGCCGAAGTGTTTGAAGCATGCGCCTATCACTATTGGGGATTGTTCCGAAATCCAGTGCAGGCGCTGGCGACGCTGGTGCTGGGCGGTGGCGTGCCAAAGAATTACAACCTGCAGCCGGAGCCGGCGCTAGGCCAGATCCTCGGGTTGCCCAATGTGCGTGGCTACAACTTCGATGTGCAGATCGTATCCGCACCGGTGACCGATGGTTCCCTCTCGAGCTGCTTTCCGGCAGAAGCCGTGACCTGGGGCAAGGTGGATAAGGATACTTACACGGAGGCGACCGAAAGCCTGCAATGCGACTATTCGCTGCTCATGCCGTTTCTTGTGAAAGCGCTGCTCGACAACCGCGCCTATTACGCGAAAAAAGCCGAAGAGGTTGGGGAAGAACATTTGTTTGAGCACAACCCCAAAGCGCGCGGTTATTTGCGGCCCAAAGAAGGCTATCGCCTCTACGCAAAACGCGAAGAGCTGGTGCAGATTTTGAAAGAAGCCGTCCAGCTCAATCGCGACTGGTTGATGGAAGGGTTGACCTATCCACTAGCCCGTTAGGGCAGCAGTTCCGAGACCATCGTTGCCCCGTTCATCGATGGCATCACGCTGGTCATCTTGATCGACTTGCGGGAGTCCTTTGCGATCCAGAGGGTTGCCTTTTCCGGCCCACCTTCCGCCGATCCAAGTTCCACCTTATAGCAATCGAAAGTCCCCGCCGGTACGGTAACGCTTTCAGCGCCGACTACCTTCAACTGCATCAACTTCTCTTTGCGTTTCTGCAGATCGAAGTTGCGATATGTGGCTGTGTAGCCTGCGGCGAGAGGCAGCGCGCCGACGCTTTGCTGGGCCGCTGCGGCATCGGCAAACAGTCCGCCACCGAGCGTTGCATCAATGGGGCTGTCCTTGCCGTTCATCGACATTTTGCCCGATGCCTTGGAGTTGGTGTAGACGATATCGATAGCGGCGGGGCCTTGACGGACACTGCGCTTGCGAAGCTCCAGCGTCGTCTTGTCGAGCACCGCTTCGTCGGTGAAGTTTCCCATGGGAGTTTCAAGGAAGTCGGTTGCCAGATAAGCCCCGTCCTGCTCTTTGATGGTTGTGGTCATCTTGAGCGCGATCTCCTGACCGCCGGTCGAGATCTTGGCCTGATAGCGATAGATGCCGGGCGTGAGCGGGGCGGCGGGCATGAGCGTCTGGATGCTCGAAGCGTCGGCCTTCTTTGCTAGCGTGACCGACGCCGGGTCTACCGTAATTTCGGCAAGACGCTTCTGGACTTCTGGCGTGCCACCTTCCTGATAACGGCCATCGAGGTGCTTGGCGAGGAATTTCTCGATCGCCATAAACATGGCCATGTTGTTTACCGGACGCTGGAAGCCATGGCCTTCGTCGGGGGCGAGGATGTATTCAACTGGAAACTTGCGATCACGCAGCGCGATGACAATCTGTTCGGCTTCCGCCTTGTTGACGCGCGGGTCGTTTGCGCCCTGCACTACTAGCAGCGGCGTTTTGATCTTATCGGCGGAGCTTAGCGGCGAACGTTCTTTCAGCCAGGCTTTGCCCTCCGGAGTAGCAGGATCTGCCATACGGGAGAACATCATTTTTTTGCCGGCTTCCCAATAGGGCGGGATGGCTTCGAGCAGCGTATTCAGGTTGGAAGGCCCAACGATATCTACACCGGCGCGATAGACATCCGGCGTGAAAGCGACACCGGCGAGAGTGGCATAGCCACCGTAAGAACCGCCGAGGATCGCGACGCGTTTGGGGTCAGTGATGCCTTCGGCGATCAGATGTTTGACACCCCACGTAAGATCGTCCTGCATCTTCTTGCCCCATTCGCCGTTGCCGGCATTGAGGAATTTCTTGCCGTAACCCGTGGAGCCGCGAAAGTTGGCGGCGAGCACTGCATATCCGCGATTGGCGAAGAACTGGGTAAGCGCGTTGTAACCCCAAAAATCGCGAGCCCAAGGACCGCCGTGCGGGACGATGACCGTAGGAAGTCCTTTGGGGCTGAGGCCCTTGGGGAGCGTAAGATAGGCTGGGATTTCGAGGCCGTCCGAAGACTTATAGCGGATCGGCTGCATCGACGACAAAGAGCCACGGGGCAGCTTTTCGCGAATGACATATTGCAGTGTGAGCTTCTTCGCTTTGCGGTCAAAAAGGTAAGTGGAGCCGGGTTCTGTGTCGCCTGTCGCGGAGATCAGCCACAACTGTTCATCGCGTGTGTGCGATCCCAAACCGATCTCTCGGCCGGGCAGTTTGGACTGGAGCCATTTGTAATCGGCTTCAAGCGTCTTGTCCTTGAAGTATCTACGGGTTTTGTCGTCGGTGTAAGTAGTAAGGGCAAGCTCATCGCTGGCGTCGGAGAAAATCACGCCACCGAGGTCGGCGCGCTTGAGGGGGTCGGTCTCGACGAATTCTTCCTTGAGCGTGATGGGGTCTAAGAGGATCAATTCGATGCGGTCCCTATCACCCTTGTTTGTTTCCATATAGACGCGCTTGCCGTCCTTATGAAAACGCGCCGGTCCGCAGGCCTCGAAGACGTCGCAGGAATAGATCTTGGTGAATCCAGCGGTATCGACGCGCAGAATTTGCTGCTCGCCGCTGTTGTCGACGTGGGAGGCAAGCCGGAGTTGGCCCTGCTCGTCAAAGACCCAGCCGGCGATCTTGTCGGTGTTTTTGCGCAGCAGCGTTTTCTCGCCCGTGGAGACCTTCAGTTTGTAGAGGTCGTGCCAGGCTTTGTCGCGATCGTTCATGCCGATGTAAGCAGTATCGGGATCGTTCTTTGGCAGGCTGTAAATCTGGATCTGGATGCCTTTGACGCCAGTCAGATCGCGCGCTACTGGAGCGTCCGCGCCCGGGGCGGGACTGGCTGCGGGATCAACCGCGTAAATGTTGAAGTTTTCATCGCCGCCGCTGTCTTTGACAAAGAGAATGTATTTTGAGTCGCGGCTCCAGAAGAAGCCTCCGATGGGGCGCTTGGTTTCCGATGTGAGGAGGCGGGCCGTGCTGAAAGGTTCCTCTGTCTTTTTCACCCAGACGTTTCGCGTGTCTTTGTAGGGTTTCAAAAAGGAGAGGAATTTGCCGTCGGGAGAGAGTTGCGACCCGGAGATTTCCGGGTTGCCAAACAGGAGTTCGCGGTCGATGATGGGCGGGCGTCCGGGAGCGGCGACCGATTTCTTTTGGGCGACGAGCGGACACAGGGTAAGTGCCGTAATCGCCAGGATGAGAGAAAGTTTGGTGAGTTGCATGAGAATGAGTTGAGCTTCCAGGTTAAGATACGCAAAAAAACGAGCGGAGTTTCAGGAAAGTTGAACTTGTCTAACTGCCCAGAAGGCTAGCGCAATTCGTAGCCGGCTGCCCGGATCGCCACGATGAGTTTGTCGCGCTCCGCCGTGATCTCTTCTTGCGTGAGTGTGCGCTCCATGTTTGCTACAGTCACACGGAAAGAGAGACTTCGTTGTCCATCTGGAAGCGTGAATTCGCGCACAAAAGCAACTTGTTCTACGGCACTGGATGCAGCGCTTCGCAAGGTGTTTTCGATGTCCCCGGAATGCGTGCGCGCGGCCACAAGGACGCTCAAGTCGAACTCGCTCGAAGGGAAGCGGCGGATGGGTTGATAGCGCTTCGGAGTTGCCGCCAACATACAAGCCAGCGGCCCCAGATTAAGGTCGAGTACTGCGGCGCGGCCTGCGACCCAATTGGGGTGAAATTCGAAAAGACGGCCGATGAGTTGATCCTTGATGTAAATCTCCGCCGAGCGTTGCGGGTGCTCGAAGTGACGGGCTTCCGTGGCGGGGCGGAAGCTGCACGAAGGCGCAATCGCGCGGGCGAGACCTTCGAGCTCGCGCAGGTTTTCCGTGCCGTCGCCCTGCTTTGCGTACAGCCCGGCAGCGAGGTGGGCGATCTCATTCGGCAACCCTTCGGGCTGCTTGTGAATCTCTTTGCCAATCTCGAAAAAACGGAATGCATCGAAGTGTCTGAGGTTGTCTTCAAAGTTCTTTATGATGCCATGCAACAGCGTGGTGCGCAGCAGGCTCTGGTCGGCCGCAATGGGATTCAGTACGCGAATATGAGCAGCGATGGGGATGCCAAGTTTGGCCGCTTGCGCTTCGCTCACGAAAGAGTAATTGTAGACTTCGTGAAACCCCCGCTGGGTCGCCACAGTGCGGATCTGGTTGTAGAAGCGACGCTCTTCGTTGACTGGCGGCGGTACCACTGGCATGGCAGGTGCAACCGGCTCGATGGTGGCATAACCGACTGTGCGGCCGATCTCTTCGACCAGGTCGTCGGGAATTGAAACATCCTTGGTCGCTCGCCAACTGGGGACGGTGACTCTGAGCGATTCGCCTTGATCCTCGACAAGGAATGCCAGACGAACCAGAATATCGATCACTTGGGGCTTGGCGAGATCGCGGCCGAGTTTGCGATCCAGCCAGGGCAGCGAAAGCTCGATGACCGGAAGCGCTTTGAACTCCGCCTTGATATCGGTCGGCCCGCCTACGGCGACGACGCCGGGGCAAACGAGCTCGAGCATCTCAGCGGCACGGGCAATGGCCCGCAAGGTATTGTGCGGGTCTTGCGCCTTCTCAAATCGCATGGAGGCATCGGTTCGCAGCTTGAGCCGCGAACTGGTCTTGCGGATCGCGCCGGCATTGAAGTTTGCGCTCTCGAAGACGATACGCCTTGTGTCGGGACCTATCGCAGAAAGCTTGCCACCAATGACGCCCGCGATCGCGATGGCACCGTTTTCGTCGGCGATGACGAGGTCTTCGGTCGAGAGTTCATACTCTTCGCTATTGAGGGCGAGCATCCGTTCCCCTGCAGTGGCGCGCCGCACGATGATCTTCCCATGAAGCTTGTCTGCATCAAAGGCGTGGGTGGGCTGCGGCAGCTCGGCGAGGATCCAGTTGGTGATATCGACAATGTTGTTGATCGAGTTCAGGCCGATACTCTGGAGCCGGTATTGCAGCCACCAGGGAGACTGGCCGACGGTGACATTCTCGAAGACCTGCGCCGAGTAGCGCGGGCAGAGAAAGAAATCTTCAACGATCACCGGTTGAACGGGGTCGCCTGCGGGCAGCAGTTCCATGCTGACGGGATCGACGAGTTCTTTGCCGAGGATGGCGGCGAGTTCGCGTGCCATGCCGTAATGGCCCCAAAGATCTGGACGGTGGGTAAGGCTCTTGTTGTCGATCTCGATGATCGAATCGGCATCGAGGCCCAGTTCGCCTTCGAGTTCGATGATGCCATCATGATCGGTGTTGATGCCAAGCTCGGCCGGGCTCGCGAGCATGCCATCGCTATCGATACCGCTGACGCGCTTGATGCCGAGCGGCACGTAAATTGTGCGCAGACCCGCACGGCAATTGGATGCACCGCAGGCAAGAGTCTTCCGCCCATAGAGATCGGTTTCGACCACCGCTTTGACATTGTGAGAATCTGGAATCGTCTCGACGCTCAACACCCTGGCGGGGCAAGCACCGGCGAGCAAAGCGCCGTGTACTTCGACGCCTTCGCTTTCGGCCGTGTGCAGCGTGATGCGGCGCGATACTTCTTTGGCGTCAATGTCGAGGTCTTCGACCAGATCCGATAACCATTGGTAGGAGAACTTCAATGGGGGCTCCTAAAACTGTTTCAAGAACCGCAAGTCGCCCGATTGCAACCAGCGGATGTCGTCAATCAAATAGCGCATCATGACAAGACGCGTGAGGCCCAAGCCAAAGGCGAAGCCGCCAAACTCATCGGGGTTGATGCCACCCGCGCGGAGGACGTTGGGATGCACGAGCCCACAGGGCAAGAGTTCAACCCAGCCCGATTGCTTGCAGACCGGGCAGCCCACGCCGCCACAAACCATGCACTGGATGTCGAGCTCGAAGCCCGGCTCGACAAAGGGGAAGAAGCCAGGGCGAAGCCGCACTGTAGCATCGCGCTTGAAGATGCCCGAAAGCAGAGTCTTCATGAAGTAAAGCAGGTTGGCGATGGACACGTTACGGTCGACCATCATACCTTCGAGCTGATAAAAAGTGTGCTCGTGAGAGGGGTCTACTTCTTCGTTACGGAAGACTCGCCCCGGAGCGATCATCCGCAGCGGCGGCCCCAGGCGTTGCATGCCGCGCACCTGTACCGGTGAGGTGTGTGTGCGCAGGAGATAGCCGCCCTCAAGCCAGAAAGTGTCCTGCATGTCGCGCGCCGGATGGTCGGCCGGAATGTTGAGCGCATCGAAGTTGTGGAATTCAGTCTCCACTTCGGGGCCGTCGAGGATCGTAAATCCCATCGAAAAGAAAAGCGATTCGATTTCGTTCTGGATCTGAGTGAGCGGATGGAGGCTGCCGGGTTGAATTCCCTGGGGAGGAATCGTCGGATCGAACCACTCGCTCTTGAGCCGTTCGTTTAGCGCGGCGCTCTCGAAGGCAGTTTTCTTGATCTCAAACGCGGCCTCGAGGGAAGTTTTTGTACCGTTCAAAGCCTTGCCGGCCGAAACGCGGTCTTCGGCATTCAGCTTTCCCATCAGCTTGCCGAAATCGGCAAGGGTGCCCTTGCGGCCAAGCACTTCGACTCGCACGACTTCCATCTGCTCCATATTTTCGGCGGCCGCGATTCGCGACAGAGCCGAGGCGGCAAGCGCTTCGATATCGGCGATCATGAGGCTGGAATGAAGACCGGGTTGTTCTCATCGATCTCGTGCGCGAGATGATTGAGGTAAAAAATGACGAGCGCCGGCGGGTGGCCGACCTTGAAGTGATCGTAAGCCTGCTGCTGCCAGCCGTCCTTGAGGAACTGCCTGGGATCTGTATCCTTTGCGAAGAAACCTTCCTCGTGCGGAATCTCAAAGTAGTTCAGTACTTCGATGATCAGCTTGATCTGCGAGATCAGGATCGCTTGCGAGAGCTCGAGGGCGAGATCCTCTTCACCACTCTTGAGCCTTTCCCACAGGCGTCCGGAGGCGATGCGCAGGTTTTCGGTGTTCAGTTTTGCAAGGTGACAGCGGGTCTTTACGCGATCATAGATCTGATACGTGCGGAGGGTGCCGATGGATATGCCGCGGAGTTGGGAAGGGAAAGATTCTGCTCCCAGTGCGACGAAAAGCTCATGTAACTTCATTTGAAGTGGAATAAACCTTCAGTGTACGCGATAGAATGGAGGATTTGGATAAAGGTACATGGCAAATATTATCGTTCTCGGAGCTCAATGGGGTGATGAGGGCAAAGGCAAAATCGTAGATCTCTTCAGTGAACGCTTCGACCTTGTGGTCCGCTATCAGGGTGGACACAACGCCGGGCACACTGTTTACATTGGCGAAAAGAAGTTTGTACTGAAGCTGATCCCCAGCGGAATCCTGCGTCCGGGGGTGAAAGCGGTAATCGGCAACGGCGTCGTAATCGACCCCGCCGCATTGATGGACGAGATCGCGTCGCTCGAAAATGCGGGGATAGACGTTCATTCGCAACTGGTGATCTCCAACCGCGCCCACGTGATTTTCCCCTTTCACCGGATGGTGGAGAAGGTGAGCGAGGCCCGCGCCGACCGTGTCGCGATCGGCACCACTTCGCGCGGTATCGGTCCCTGCTATGAGGACAAGATCGGACGCCGCGGCATTCGCATGGCCGACCTTGTTTCGCCACAGGGCTTTGAGCAGATGTATCGCATGCTGTGCGAAGACAAGATGACGCTGGCCGCAGCCTTCAAGGTCTCCGAGCAGATCGACTTCGACAAGATCCTCGAACAATACCGGCAATTTACAGAGAAGCTGAGGCCGCTGGTTTGCGACACGGCGAATTATGTGAATCAGGCGATTCGCGATGGCAAGAATGTACTCTTTGAAGGCGCGCAGGGGACGATGCTCGACATCGACCACGGCACCTATCCATTTGTGACTTCCTCCAATGCCAGCGCCGGCGGTGCCTGCACGGGATCTGGTGTAGCGCCGACGCGCATCAACGGCATCATCGGAGTTTCCAAGGCGTATATCACGCGGGTGGGTGCCGGGCCTTTTCCGAGCGAAATTGAAGGCGAGGCCGGAGAACGCATCCGCAAGGCCGGCAATGAGTTTGGCAGTGTGACAGGGAGACCGCGCCGTTGTGGCTGGTTTGACGTCCCGCTCTTGCGCTACACGGCGGCGATCAACGGCTTTGACAGCATGATCATCACAAAGCTGGATGTGCTGGACGAGCTCGACGAGATTCCGGTTTGTACGGGGTATACGATCGGCGGTGTTGCTGTTTCGGAGATGCCGGCGACCAACGAAGAAGTGGCGAAAATCGTTCCCGTGTACGAGATCCTTCCTGGCTGGAAGACCGTCACCAAAGGCATCGCTTCACTCGACCGCATTCCGAAAAAGGCGATGGACTATCTCAAGTTCCTCGAAGAAAAAACCGGCGTGGAAGTGGGCTGTGTGTCGAATGGACCCGAGCGTAACGAGACCATCGTCGTGCCTGGATCAACTCTCGCACGGCTGCTCGGCTAAGTTTTCACCCTCCCAGCGAGCGAGGATCGCGGGGGCCAGGCAATTGCCGAGGACATTGACCGGTGTACGCACCATGTCGATGATGCCGTCCACTGCCAGCAGGAGTGGCAGTGTCTCCAAAGGCAATTGGAAGGACGGCAGTGTAGCGCTCAGAATTACGAAGTTAGCGCGGGGAATGCCCGCGACGCCTTTGGCCGCGAGTTTCAAGGTGAGCAGTATCAGCAGCATCTGCGGGAACGAAAGCGGGATGCGGGCGGCTTGCGCTGCAAAAAGAACTCCCATCATCAACTGGATATTGCTTCCGGCGAGGTTGAAGCTGAGACCGAGCGGCATCACCATTCCGAGCAATTCCCGTCGGACACCAAACTTTTCCATGCCTTCCAGTGCTTTTGGCAAGGCCACCGCGCTGGATGTGGTCGTAAATGCGATCGCCAGAGCCTGACGGGTTGCCCGGAGGAACGCTCCCATGGGAATGCGGAAAATGAGCAGCAAGCTTCCGTAGACAACAATGCCCATGAAAAGTTGCGCGACCACTGCGGCAAGTACAAAAGTCGCGAGACTGCCGATGCTTTTCCAGCCGCCGCCGAGCAAAGTGGCTAGAACCGCCGCTACCATTCCAAATGGTGCCAGCAGCATCACGTAGCTCGAATAGCGCATGATGACGGCTAGTAAAGAATCGCAAAATTCCAGCATGGGTGCGGCGGCAATTTTCTGCGCCCGTGCCGCCCAGCCAATCAGTCCAAAAAAGATCATCATCGGGAGCACGGAATTCTTCGCCATCGCATCGATTCCGGATGTGGGCGCCGAATCCACCAGCGCGTCCATGAGGCGCGGGCCGCTAGATGTCTTACTGGCCTTAGCGGTGGAGGCAAGAGCCACTCCAGGCTCGAAATAGGCCATGACAGCCCATCCAATGAGCAAGGCAATGGTTGTGACTACTTCAAAGTAGAGGATGGCCCGCAAGCCAATGCGCCCAGCCGAGCTGCTGCCGCCCGATCTGCCGAGGGAACTTACGATGAGTGCAAAAAGGAGTGGCGCAAGCAGGCTCTTCACTAAAGCCAGAAAACTGTCGAAACGATTTCGGCAGCGAGCTGCACACCATCCCAGATATTCACGCAATGTTATTGTGGCCCATTTTACTCGCGCCTGCGGACACGCTGCTATGCTGCCAGAGGAATGCCGAATGAAGCGGTCGTCGTCGTATTGCGGCGCATAATTCAAAATCCGTGGCATGAAATCGGGTTGCGATGGAACTGGAAGTCTGCCATCACCAGCGCCATGATCCGGGCGGCGATCTATTTCAGCGCCAACTTGTCCTCCGGCCGCAGCGAGGCAATTGGAGCGATGGAAGCCGAATTTGCCTGGCGCTTTGTTGTCGCCGGATTTCTCGGCAGCGTAATCCAGAGCCTGCGCAAAGCCGAGCCGATCTGGCAGGCGACGCTGATTACTTCGGTGCTGTTACCGATACTCAATCATGCGATCGAATTTACGGTACATACACTGCGCGGTACGCCGAAACTGAAGACCAGCTTTCTGATCAGCGTCGGCTTTACCGTGATTTCAATGTTGTTTAACACCTATGCCATGCGGCGCGGCGCGATGATCATCGGCAAAGATGGCCGCCCGCTCTGGCGCGATCTTCTCGATATGCCGCGACTTATTGGCGGCTTCATTTTGTGGCTGCTGAGGATTCAGCGTTCCCCCCAAAGTTTGTGATAGCGGCCCATCCAGTAAGGCAGTAGGAAAATGGTGCCCTCGTCTTCGCTCTTGCCTCCGTTGCCCCCATCGAGGTTAAAAGGATTGCCGTTCCACTTCATGATGCGGCGCTCGTCCGGAGGCAGCAGCACGGTGGTTTCCCGGCGTCCAAACCGGTCCGCAACGGCCGCCGGCGGGAGCTCCTTGCGCCAACTGTTTTCGACTGTCCAGTCCGTCAGGTCGAGCGGCAGGCGCTGCAGGGTCTCGATGGAATCCGCGCGTAGTGTTTTGTCCCCGCCCCGGCCCAACTCATAAATCGTATTCCACAGCAAATTCTTCTGTCGGCGCATGTTTCCAAACCAGTCGTCGAGTGCTTTCAGGATCCCTTTGCGATAGGCCGGGTTCTTCTCGTAAACGAGCAGCGGATAGAAGCTCAGCATTGCCAGTTCTTCGTCCGAGTAATTGATCTCCCCGCGAAGCTGCTTGAGTTGCCCAGCAATTTTCAGATAACCCATTTCGACGATCAGTTTTTTTAGTTCACGCTCGTAGCGCTTGTCTCCGGTAATGTGTCCGGCAGTGCGTAAAAAGCTGATCAGCTCAAGAGCGTTGAGGGGGCTGTCTTCTTTGCCGTCCGTGGAGGCGAAATATTCCAGACTCCACTTTCCCCAGCGCGTGGGCTTGCCTGTAACGTCGATCAGGTTGTAATTGTTGCGGAGGATAATCGTCGATCATGCGCACGCACGCAGCTCGCACCTCCTGCCGCAAAGCTCCTTCGGGAAGCAAATCCCAGGCGGCTCCGAAGAGCAGGAAATGTCCCACGATTTCATCCGAACTGGTATCGGACTTGAACTGATACTTGCGGTCCGGTGTCCAATACCAGAAGCCATCGTGAGGCTTTTCTTCGCTGCTGCCGATGTAGGATCGTGCGGGATAGCCTGGAATGCCGGTGATTTTTTCGAGAAATAAAACTGCCTGGGTTGCCGTCTCAGCGCGAGCGAGCGCCTCCGGGCGGCCAGTCGATTTGTACTCAAATAACTTCGCGACGGCATACATGGCCGTCCACAACCCGTCGTTGTCGTTCGATAGATTCTTTCCGTTGTAGGAGTCGGAGGTAAATCCGTGCCGGTCGTGCCGCTGGGCAATCGCCTCGTAAT
>JBKJSR010000125.1:0-9245 GCA_046594355.1 Bryobacter sp. | reverse complement strand
ACAGGATTTCCGCTCCCGTCGCTGTAGCCGCTGCGCCGCAGTTGACCAACTAGCTCTTCACGATCCAGCGGATCGCCCAGTGCCAACACGTGTGGAGCGGCGAAGATTCTCGACGCGTTCCGGAAGGGCCCCGCCGCCAGCTTCTCGTCGATCTCCCGCGAGTATTTACTGTAAAGGAAGCCGAAGAGCAGCAGCCCGGATATGAATAGAAATGCAAGGCCGGCCAGGATGATACGTCCGGCGGGATTCAGAAAAATGCGCACCCAAAAGGCGCGTGCGGGAATTTGTAAACGGATCGCCACTTTTATTATTGAAGACGCTTATATTTTTGCATGACGGGAAGCAGCCCCGCGCACATGAGAGACTGTAAGTCTTATGACGGATGGTAAAGCGGATATGCTACATCGCTTTCTCACAATCGGCAGGATCGCACTGCCACTGGCCGGAATCCTTCTCGTGGCTCTCCAGTGGTGGCAAAATTCCCAGTTGATGGATGAAGCCCGGTCGGCCAATGCATTGGCCAGAAAAGCCTGGACGGATCACCCGCCGGCCTTCCCCCTCGATACCCTCGCGACCGCCCTTTATATCCCCGCTGCAGTCTCCCCGCTCGGTGCCTTCGATGCGGGCGATGGCCCCTGGCTCGGCCAGTCCCTTTGGCTCCAGCCGAGTAAAACATCCCGCACTCAGGACCAGATCGGCTACGACGTATTCCCGGCGGGCCGTCAGATTGGCTTGAGCGCAGCGATGTTTGCTCAGATTGCGATTCCCAGCCTGGCTGTTCTTTTGGGCTGGATTCAAGTCCGGCGGAAAAGATCGCTCAGTCTGCAGTCTTGGGCCACACTTCAAATTTCGCTCATCGAATATGCCGGCCCCATTGTCGCTCTCAGTTGCCTGCTCACGGCTGCTCTCCAGCCTCAAGTGCTCGGCCTCGAAGGCGCGATTCGCCTGATGCTGCTCCTGGGAAGCTATGTGCTGTATTCGCTCGCCGTCGGCTCGATTTGCTGGATCGCTTTTCACAAATCTTCAAGCTTGCCCCGCTCCACCGGGTTTCTGGTTCTCTTCTGGCTTTGTAATTTCAGCCTCGCCAGACCCTTCACCATTAATTTGGGTACTGCCCTTTACCCGCTTCCTAGCCTCGATCAATATGCACGCAACCTCGATTTTGAAATACGCAACGGCTATAACGGCGTTGAGCCGCAGGCCGACCGCCAGCGGCGCTTCATCAATGAGGCCTTGCGCGACTACAATGTTCAATTGCCGTCGGAGCTTAAGGTCAACCTCTCGGCGATCATTCTCGAGCGGGAAGAACGGCATCAGCGCGAGGCCGGACAGCATCTCAAATCTTCGCTCGAAGTGCAGTTCCTCAAGCAGGAACGGCTCGAACAGATATTTTCACTGGTACTTCCGCTGGTTGCGATTCAGATCAGCTCAAGTGCGCTCGCTGCCACCGACTTCGCCAGTGAACGTGAGCAACTGCGGCAGGCCGATGCGTTCTGGGGTCAGATGGTCCACAAAGTCTATGCCGACGTGATCTCCTCAAGCGGCCCGGATGCCAAGCGGGTTCTGCGTGGTCCCGGCTATTGGCGGCAATTTCCTTTTCTGGAGGCCAGACTCCCGGGGCCTGCGGCAGCCCTGAATGCCTGTTTTCTACCCGCTCTCGGCTTATTTTTTTGCGCTCTCGCAGGCATAATTGTCGCGTTCCGGTCTAAATCCTTGCCAGCCGGAAACCAGGAGATCGCATGACCCCGGCCTTTCCATTTTCCTCCAACGCCTCCAGCACGAATTGGCCCCGGATCGCGCTCCAGGCTGGCCTCGCTATTAGCGTTGCGGCTATTTTACTTTTTGCTTCATCCACAACATCCAGGCTTCATGAAACCGAAAGAAAAATCCATAGCGGAGCCACTCGCGAGCCGCAGGACGCAGACCCTACTGCAGCCAACATCGAGATAGTTCTCGAATCCTCTCCCCTCGCCCACCTCAGTGCCGGATTCGTGGGAATCGCGCCTTCCATGCATATGATCCGCATGACGGCTACTCGTCCACTCTCCAACATCGACCCAATCGAGCACCCGGCCCGCCGCCGATTCGGACGCATCGATTTCAGCTTTGCGTTTCTGGTAATTCTTCCAATCCTATTGATCCCGCTTTGTTATATCGTCTACAAATCATGCATGGCCCGGGGGACTATTGATAAACTACTGTCCGGTTCAATCACCCTTTTCGATTTTTGCGTCGAACAAATCCTGCTTCCCGTTTCAGCCGCAGTTGGTTTCGTTTTTCTGATCACCCTTGCCTGCCTGTATTCCAGTGGCCTAAGGGTAGACTCAAACGAATTGCTTGCCCGTCTCAGTCTATGGGCCGCAATTGTTTCCATCTATCTGCTCGCCTGGATGCTTTTGCTCACATTTTTCCTTCTGCGCGCTTCTTCTTTTTCCGTCGCCTCGATTCAATATGCCGCTGTATTTCTAATCACCGTAATCGTTCTGCCCCAATTCATGCAGAGCATTCAACTCTCTATCGAGCGCCCGAAAGGACGGCTGCCCCTGGTGATTGAAAGACGCCTGATTGGAACGGAAATCCAGACAGAGGATCGAGCCGGCATTGACAAGTTTTTCCAACTCCGCGGATTTGCTGCATTGAACTGGACCGAGCCGCTACCGAAACAACAGGCATTTGCCATAGCGAACCTGCGCATCGAAGAACGCCTGGCCCCAAAGCTCAGCGAATTTGAAAATAATGTCCGGCGCCTGGATGACCTCGCCTTAGCCGGCTCCTGGTTATCGCCGTTGCTTGTCGCGCAATACGGCGTGGATGACTTGGCCGGCACTGGCCTGAGCCGCTATTCCCGTTTCCGCACCGACGCCATCGCCTTCCACGAAAAGTGGCGCAACTATACCCTTCCCTTCCTCGCTAAACGGCAATTCCTCGACTTCGATGCGTTGCGCTCCGCTCCAAAGTTTCAATTTGCAGAAGCAGAAGTTTCGGGAATTCTTTTGACTGGTGCCGCCCGTTCGCTCTATCTGGGAGCAATTGCAATGGCCCTTGGATTTGCGGTCCGGCGCCAAGTCCGCCGCATCCTGCCCAAACGCAGAAATGCCGCCCGGTAAGGGCGGCCTTCTAAATTCGAAACTGTATTTTCGCTGCCGATAATCTCCGTTAGGAGATCTTGTATTCTTTGTAATCCACATGCTTGCGGATCACTGGGTCGAACTTTTTCTTCGTCAGCTTTTCAGTCGTCGCCTTTGGGTTCTTGGTCGTCGTGTAATAGTGGCCGGTACCGGCGGTGGAGACAAGCTTGATGTTAATACGCATTCTGAATTCCTCTTGAGATCGGCGGCTACTTCTTCTTCAATAACGGCAATACTGCGTTCACGCCGATTTTATCGATCGTACGCAGTGCTTTTGCCGACAGACGGACGCGGATGAAGCGTTTTTCGCTGGCAACCCAGATCCGCTTTACGTGCAGATTCGGCTCGAAGCGCCGCTTGGTCTTGTTGTTCGCGTGCGAAACGGTGTGACCGCTGATCGGCCGCTTGCCGGTAATAGGACATACTTTGGACATAAGAATAACTCCAACTTGCTCAACCAGGGGTTTGGTTTTGCCTGAAATAATAAAGGTTTCTTAAATGAAGTTGGCTCGAAAGCACAAATACCTCAATTAAGGGCAATCAGCATCGCTGCTGCCACCACAATTTTTGATTGTACCGCAAAGCGCCCGTCGGGGCAAATTAAGTTAGCTCACCATCCCGCCGCTCCGATGCACGGCATGCGCATGCAGGGCTTCCATCGGCACAACCTGCAACGCATTGTGGTGGGTCGATTCGAGCACCACCTGCGGCGCGCAGCCCGCCTCAAACGCTTCTTTCCAGCGCAAGGCACAAAGACACCATTGATCGCCCGCCTTCAGCCCTGGGAAACCCATCTGCGGCATGGGCGTCGTCAAGTCGTTGCCCTGCTCTCTTGAGAAAGCCAAAAACTCGGCCGTCATCAAAGTACAGATCAGATGCCGTCCAGTATCGTCTTCTCCCGTCTCGCAACAACCAGTGCGGTAAAAACCCGTCATCGGATCGGTCGAACAGGGGATCAGGATTTGACCAAGTACATTGCGCTGCGGTTTCGGCATGAAACTCCAGCTTAGCCTTTAGGACCGTATTCGTGCTGTTTCATTTTTTTCCACCCAGCCGCTGGCATCAAGACCAGCGCTCGCCAGCAACTGGTAGCGAATCCCTCACCGCACAAGTGCGAGGCGCAAGAGATTCAGCGACGACTGCACGGCAAACTGCCGCACACGTTCGCGATCTCCGCCAGGATACCGAAAGCGCTGCGACTTCAAATATCCATCCGGCCCGGCAACCCCAATGAACACCGTACCCACCGGATTCGCCTCCGTCCCGCCATCAGGACCGGCGAAGCCAGTCAGGCTCAGCGCCCAGTGCGAATTTGCCTGCTCCCGTGCGCTGGCGGCCATCTGCAGCGCCACCGGTTCAGACACCTCGCCGTGCTCGGCCAGCATCCAGGGGTCTACATGCAACAAACCCTGTTTCTGGCCGCTGTTGTATGTAATAAACCCTCCCACAAACGCCTTCGAAGCGCCGGGAATTCCCGCCAATCGCGACCCCAGCATCCCTGCCGTCAAAGACTCGGCCACCGCTACTGTTTGCCCCCTGCCTATCAACAATCGCAACACCGCCTCTTCCAGCGGCGAACCGTCCCGCGAATAAATCCTTTCACCCAACACCGCCTCGATCTTCGCGCCCAACCCAAAAGTCAGCGCATCCGCTTCTGCCTGCGAACCCGTTTGCGCCCGCAAGTGAACCGTCAAGTCGCCAGCCTTGGCAAGGATCGTCGTCACTGGATTTTCATACTGCTTGTAGATCGGTGCGATCAGCACATCGAGCTCCGATTCGCCCATTCCCGCCACGCGCAACGTAAGCGTGGAGAGTGCCAGTGGCGGCAGCATTTCTTTCAACCGCGGAAAGAACTCCGCCGCCGCCAGCGGCTTCATCTCTCCGGGCGGTCCGGGCAGCATCACAATCATCTGTTGCGGCGACAATACCAGCCATTGTCCTGGTGCCGTGCCTTGTGGATTCGCAAGTATCTCCGCACCCTGCAAAACATAAGCCTGCCGCTTGTTGATCTCCGCCATCTTCCGTCCGAATGAAGCAAACCGCGCCTCAAGCGCTTCGCAAATTTGCGTGTCAAACCGCAACGCCCGCCCCGTCGCACCCGCAACCGCTTCGCGCGTCAGATCATCCTCGGTCGGCCCCAGGCCACCGGTCAAAATAATCAGCTCGGCATGATCGAAGCAATAGCGGATCGCCGCCTCAAGCTCCCCCCGATGATCGCCCACCACCATCTTCAAAACTACCTCCACGCCCAACAAATTCAGCTTCCCTGTGAGAAAGAGAGAGTTCGTATCGAGGCGTGTGTGTGTAAGCAACTCGCTTCCAACGGCGATGATGGCGGCGTGCATGATGAGGCTCTATGCCCTGGCAATGTCTACATCGACGCGAAAGATGGCATTGTTCGTCGCGACAGCCAATGAGCGCGAAGGCATAAAACAAAGCCCGACGATGTTGTGACCGGAAAGAAAATGCTGTGCTTCCCGCTGCGGATCGATGCGCACCACGCCACGCCGCCCCGCAAAGCTGGCCGCGCAATACAGGTTGCCCGCCCCGTCAAAGGTAATCCCTTGCGGGCGGCCAAGTCCCCGATAGAACAACTCCGCCTCGCCATTCGGCGCAACACGCTGAATCGAATCGAAGCTCGAAGTCGTCGGCCCCGTCACATAAAGATAAGAATCCGGACCAAAGGCAATGTGGTAAGCCGCGATCGAAGGTTCCAGAGTGGAAAATACAAAAACATCGAGTTCTGGACTGATCTTGAAAATTGTCCCCGAGCGGTCGCCAACATAGAGATTCCCCGCCGGATCGAAGCAAATCCCGGTAGCAATCCCCATACCCTCGACAAAGGTCGTCATATTGCCGGCAGGCGTGATCTGGTGAATGCTGCCATCGTTGCGCGAGGAAACATAAAGCAAGCCCCGCTGATCGAAAGCGAGTCCCGTGGCATTCATGATGTCGCTGGCAAAAGGCCGGCACTCGTAGTTCAGGTCGATCTTGTAAACCGACACAGCCGTCTTCTGTCCACGGCTCCCCGAGAAGGTCGTATATATGTTGCCTTCTTCGTCGCAGGCCGGATTCGCAACCGGATGCAAGCTATCCGCGATCTGGATTCCGATCGCGCAGTGATAGGCGTTGGAAGTATCGCCATCGCGGCGCACTGTCAATTCGCCATAGCTGGGTGCATGGGGTACTCGCGCAATCACCAGATTGCCGGAGCCAACCACCACCGAACCGGCGGCATCGCCAAACAGCACTTCGGGGCGTTCGGCCCCTGAGAGGTTGGATCCTCGAATGGTAAATTCACCACCCGGCAGAGCGGCTTCGGGCTGGACACGATCGATACGAATGGGAGACATGAGAGCTGCTTCTATTTTTACAGAGGCAGATTGAGAAAGTTACGCAGCAGGTAAATCACCAGGGCGGCATAGAGCCCGGCCATGAGATCGTCCGCCATCACGCCAATGCCGCGCGGCAGCTTCTCCAGCAGATTTACAGGAAAAGGTTTCCAGATATCAAAGATGCGAAACAGCACAAAAGCCAGCAGGTAAGAAGCAGGTTGATCGAGCTTCGCCGTCAGAAACGCCAGCATCTGGCCAAGAACTTCATCCACCACCACACACTGCGGGTCCTTGGTCTGCATTGCGTCGATCAGACGATCGGTGGCCCACACCGCCGGTGCAAGACCTAACAAAACAAAACCCATCAAATGCAGAGTTGTGAAATCCGCAAAATGATACAGCAGGTAAACCAGAAGCACGCCCACCGCTGCACCGGCTGTGCCAGGTGCCGTGGGCACGTAGCCTGCGTAAAAACTTGTTGCAATAACTTCAGCGATTGCGAGCTTCATCGTCCGGATCTTCCTCCACCCGTCCCGGAAAATCTTCCAGCGTCGGCCCCGGAATACGGTATTCCTCTTCAGCCCATTTGCCGAGATCTATCTCCTGGCATCGTGTACTGCAAAAAGGAAAGGACGTCTCGCCGTGGGTGGCAAGCTTGCGGCAGATTGGGCATTTGGCCTGGATGGGCATTGCGGTTTAGATGTGCTGATGCTGCCGCTTTGGGGCGGCGTTCAGAATCGGAAACGGATTTTCAGACATGCTCGGTAACCCGGCCTCGGGCGCGCCAAATACTTCCCCAATCAGATCGTAGTCGTGCGCTTCGGTGATGCGAATCTTGCGAATCTGCCCCTTGACCAGCGCGCCGTCCGACACATCGTTGATCAGACAGTAGCCATCGATTTCAGGAGCCTGCGAAGCCAGCCGCCCCTGCCACAGCAGGTCGGTCTCTTCCGATGGGCCTTCTACAAGTATCGAAAACTCCCGCCCCACCAGTCCCTTGTTCAACTTCTTCGAGATCTTGCGCTGTACCGCCATCAGCCGCCGCTGACGGTTGTGGATCGTACGGCCATCTACCTTGTTGCCCAGCTCAAACGACTTCGAAGTTTCTTCGTCGGAATACTTGAACACACCCAGGCGATCCAGTTTCGCCGCTTCGGCAAACTGCACCAGCTCTTCAAAGTCTTCCGCCGTCTCACCGGGAAAACCGACAATCATCGACGTGCGAATCGCCACACCCGGAATCGTCGCCCGCACCCGCTCAATCAGCTTAAGAAAGAAATCCCCGTTCGATCCGCGCTTCATCAGCTTCAGCACGTTGCGGCTTGCATGCTGCAGCGGCATGTCGATGTACTTCACCAGCGCCGCATGTTCGGCAATCGTATCCAGCAATTCCTGTGTCACCCGGTTCGGATAGCAATAAAGAAAACGTACCCACTTCTCAAATGGAGTTTCGATTTGGGCCAGACTACCGAGCAGCACCGCCAGACCATTCCTGATCCCGAGATCCTCGCCGTAACTGGTCGTATCCTGCCCGATCAGATTGATCTCTCGCACTCCCTGTCCAAACATCCGGGTCGCCTCGGCCACAATCGATTCAAAACGGCGGCTGCGGAAATTTCCGCGAAACTGCGGAATCACGCAGAACGTACAGGGATGGTCGCAACCCTCGGCGATCTTGATATATGCCGAGTAACGGCCCGTCGTCAGCACCCGCGGCGAGAGGTCATGGTAGAGATACGGCGTCGCCTCCGGCGTAAACTTCTCGCCTTCGCAAGCCGCGATAATCTTCTCGATTTCATTGGTGCCTACCATCGCATCCACTTCCGGCAGGCTCGCTTCAATCTCACCCCGAAAGCGCTCGACAAGACAGCCGGCCACAACAAGTCGCTTGGCCTTGCCATGCTGCTTGTACTTTCCCATCTCGATAATGGTATCGACCGATTCCTGCTTCGCCGGATTGATGAAGCTGCAAGTGTTCACAACAATCACTTCGGCGTCTTCGGGCGACGAAGTAAGCTCGTGACCATGAGCGGCAAGCTGACCCATCATCACTTCTGAATCAACAAGATTCTTGGGACAGCCAAGACTGACAAAACCTATTTTCAAGCGGAGTTTCCCTAATCTATTAGGGTAGCAGGCTAAAAGCTGAGTTTCTTCAGATAGTCGTGCGATTGCTTCAGGCTATCGAGCGGATTGCCCGGAGTCTGATCCTGCTCGACAAAGAAGTGCTTCGTCCCGGCTGCCGTTGCGGCACGCAACACGGCCGCAATATCGATCACTCCGGTACCCACGCTTTGAAACGCTTCTTTCGGCACTCTCTCGTTGTACTGCGCCGCCATCTTCGTCACGTTCTTCAGGTGTACCAGCGGAATGCGGCCCTTGTACTTTTCAAACATTTCTACCGGCGGCACCCCGCCCACCTGGCTCCACATGATGTCAAACTCAAGCGCCACCAGATTCTTGTCCGCATTTTTCATGAACACATCGATCAGCCGTTCGCTCGTACCAGCCACCGGCTCAAACTCAAAAGCATGGTTGTGATAGCAGAGCTTCATCCCCGCAGCCTTCACGCGTTCGCCCGTCTTGTTCAATGTTTCGGCCAGACGCTTGATCACATCTACTCCACCCCGATCTGCGGGAGCAATGTAAGGGCAGACCACATATTGCAACCCCTTTGCTTTAGCATCGTCGAGTGCCGGATTCAGCTTGTCGATGTCCTTGAAAAAATAGCTCGTGTCGAGGTGCAGGCTGATCGGCTTTAGCTTCGTCTGTTTCAGCGAGC
>JBKJSR010000444.1:0-5791 GCA_046594355.1 Bryobacter sp. | reverse complement strand
ACAATAGCGACCAAGCGCGTCGTCAAGCGGAACGTAGAGAGCGTGGGTACACTGTTTCCACTCGACGAAACCATCGTTAGCGCCGAGATTGACGGCCGTGTGGATCGCGTCGATGCGGACCTTGGCGATTTCGTAAACAAAGGCCAGTTGATGGTGCGCATCTCCGACGAAGAACAGCGCTACATACTGGCGCAAAATGAAGCGCAGCTTCGCTCGAGCCTGGAGCGGCTGGGTCTCACCAAAGACAACGACCGCGTACAAGACGTCAAGACTACTCCGGACGTCCGCCGTGCCGAGGCCGATGTTGTCGACGCGGAGCAGCGCTTCAGGCGAACTCGCGAGCTTCGTGACCAGGGCATCGGAGCGCAGGCCGACCTTGATCAGGCTCAAGCCCGTTTCAATTCCGTCAAGGCCGCCTATGATTCGACCGTCAACCAGACGCGCAACCTGATCCAGGAAGTGGAACGCTTCAAAGCCATCGTCGATTTGCAACGCAAGAAGCTGCGGGATACAAGCGTTTATGCGCCCTTCGCTGGCAGCGTTAAGGAACGTCAGGTCACGGTTGGTCAATACGTTCGCGCCAATACTCCGCTCATCGTTCTGGTGAAAACGGATCCGCTGCGGCTTCGCTTGGATGTTCCAGAACGTATGGCGCCTTGGGTCAAGGTCGGTCAAATAGCGCAAGTGGAAGTGGAAGCATTTGAGGGCCAGAAATTTAACGGAAGAATCTGGCGTGTGTCGCCTACTGTTGATCAGGCCAAGCGTACTTTTATCGCGGAAGCGCTGATCGATAACCCGGGGATGCGGCTGAAGCCCGGCTCTTATGCACGGGCCCGGATTCCTACCGAAAAGTCCGAGACGATCGTGCTGCTTCCAAACCGCGCCGTCCAGTATATTTTGGGATCGAACAAGGCTTACGTCATCAAGGAAGGCATCATCGAGGCGCGCGAAATCAAGGTTGGCGAACGCTTCGAGAATGAGGTGGAAATTCTTGAAGGCGTGGCTGCTGGAGAAACCGTAGCCACCACTAACCTGCCCCGTCTAGACACTGGTAGCAAGGTTTCTATCGACACTTCGGCGCCGGTTTCTGAGAATAAATCCGAGTAGACTTTGGGTATGACTCGTCTAGTTGTATTCGGACTTCTACTCATCTCCTTCTTCAACGCCCAATCCATTTCCATGGCTTCGTCTAACGACGGAGCCATTTTGCATTTCGCTTCGAAGCTTGCACTGAGAGGCGAACCCGTCGCCAATCCGTTGAGGATCTTTCAGCATGCCGAGCCATCGCAGCCCCTTTTGTTTCAGACGACAGTCTCACGACGGCAGCCTTTACCTACAGCCCTTGTTTAGGTCCTTGTCCATTTGCCAGGCCGAGGGATGTTCTCAATCTGAAACGCGCTGGCAAGGACGGTGAGCCACGCGTACGCGAACTTCAAGTGCCGGCGCAAACTTATGCACCGGAGCTCATTGGGGTGTACCAGATTGATGTGGAGATTCCAGCAGACTGGCCAACAGGTACTGCTTATGTATTTTGCAAAGGGGCGTCCCCGTTAGCTTCGGGCGGCTATTTGCCAATCGCAGCCCGGCGCTAGACCGGGCGCTCGGGACGGCGGCCGTAGCGGTCGAGAAAAACACTGAGCGTTTGTGCCGCGATACCCATCGCGAGCCACACTTGCCAATGCGACATCAGCCCACCACTGATAGCAAATTTCTCCGTAATATTCAGATCCGCCAAGAGCCGCCACAGTGCCAGCACAAAGCAGAGCACCGACGCCGGCGTCAAAAGACTCGCCAGCACAGTGGCCAGCTTGGAATCGAGATTCCGGTTTGCCATCACCCTTCGCCCCACCCGCAACTTGATCCTGACAATCATCGCACTTGAGTTCTCATTCTACCAATTCAGATATCGACCGATTCGACCCGGATAGGATAGATTGTTAAGGTCAAATCCATGCAAAAAATTAGAACCGCAATGTTCGGCACCGGCTTTATGGGCATCGTGCATACAGAAGCCATCCGCCGACTCGGAAACGTCGAAGTAGTCGCCGTCGCCGGCTCCAGCGACGCGAAGGCAAAGGCGTTTGCCGAGCAAATGTATATAGACCGGTTTACCGGGGACTGGGAATCGCTGGCCAAGGATCCGGGGATCGATGCCGTCCACATCTGTACTCCCAACGTGCTGCATCACCCGATGGCCAAAGCCGCTCTCGAAAATGGCAAGCATGTGCTTTGCGAAAAACCCCTCACCATGAACAGCGCCGAAGCGAAGGAACTCCTGACGCTTGCCGAGGCCAAGGGCGTGGTACACGCGACCAACCACAATCTTCGCTGTTATCCCGTCGTGCAGCAGATCCGCCAGATGGTCGCAGCGGGCGACCTGGGCGAGATCCTTGCCGTGCAGGGCACCTACTCGCAAGACTGGCTCCTCTACGACACCGACTACAACTGGCGCATCGAAGCCAAACACAACGGCAAACTGCGCGCCATGGGCGATATTGGCAGTCACTGGATGGATATGATCCAGTTCCTCACGGGGCTGCCGATCACGAGCGTCTGCGGCGAGCTGACTACCTTCCACAAGACCCGCAAGAAGCCCCAAGGCAGCGTGCAGACCTTCTCCGGCAAGACGTCTAGCCCGGAAGACTACCAAAGCATTCCGATCGACACCGACGACTTTGGTGCCGTGCTGCTGCACTTGGGCGACCGCGCGCGCGGCAGCTTTACAGTCAGCCAGATTTCGGCCGGCAACAAGAACAGCTTTCGCATCGAAATTTACGGCACCAAATCCGGCGTGTCGTGGAACCAGGAAAAGCCCGACGAGCTATGGATCGGCCACCGCAATTCACCCAACCAGGTGATTGTGAAAGATGGCAGTCTCTTTTACCCCGCAGCCGCCGCTTTCGCGGAATTGCCCGGTGGACATAGCGAAGGGTATGACGACAGCCACAAGAATCTTTTCAAGCGCTTTTACCGTCGTGTGGCGGACCCGAAGGCAGCCATCGAATACCCGACCTTTGCGGACGGGCTGCGCGGCATGATGCTGCTCGAAGCCGTCGCCGCTTCAAGCGAGAGGCGCGGCTGGGTCGACGTCCCGCTCTAAAACTTCGATTGCAAAACCAGAGCCCGGCCCGCTCACGAAATCGTGAGGGGCCGGGCCTCCTTTTGTAGCCAGACAAAGTTTCCAGCGGTTTGCCTTCAGCTCATAGATGCCCTGGTTGACGTTGCCCTTCTCCGGCCCCCTGGTGAATTTGATCGAGAAGCTCTTGGGCTTGCGGCTTAGATCCAGGCGCAAGAGACCCTCGTAGGTCGTGCCCATTCCGAGCGATTGAAAGCGCTCGCCCGTAATGACTACGCGGGCGTCCCCGATCCTGCCGGCGCTCATCGCCGCGCCATCCAAGATCAGGGATTTGATGCGCCAAGTTCCTTGCAGCCGGTCGAGATCCGCTTTCACTGGATCTCATTTTAACCTTTGTTTAAAAACGGTAACGAACGGCCAACTGCATGATGCGGGGATCGCGAGCCGAAGTGATCCAGCCGAAATTCGTGGTGCCCACCGTAGTCGCCGGGTTGTTGAAGTTCACCGTGTTGAAGAGGTTGAAGGCTTCGCCGCGGATATCAACCGACTGCCGTTCGGTGATTCGAAAGACCTTCGACAGATTGAAGTCGGTGTTGAAGAAACGCGGACCGTAGGCAGCGTTTCTCGCGGCGTTGCCGGGCGTATTTATCGGCTGCACGATGAAGGCGGCAGGATCGAGAAAGCGCAGACGATCGGTCTTCGGATCGATGCCTGTATTCGCCTCGCCGACGCGATTGGGACGCAGCCCGCCGCCGTTGCGGTTGAGGAAGCGATAGGCCACGCCGGTGCGCGGATCGATGCCATTGCCGTTCAATCCGACATTGATCGGCAACCCCGAACGCCAGTTCACGATCGCAGCCGTTCGCCAGCCCGCAAACAGAAACTTTGAGGCTCCGGTCCAACTGCGGCCAAAAGGCAATTCGTAGGTTAAGGCCGTGGTGTATTGCAGTTTAGGAGTCTGCGTCATGCGGCCGTTCTCCTGGTCGAAGCGGTCGAGCAATTGTGGAGATGCGCCGGCATCCCAGGTGCCAGCCTGATCGATTGCGCTCGCCCAAGTGAAGCTTGCCAGCGCATAGAAGCCGCTGCTGAAGTTGTGCTCGAATTTGGACTGCAGCGAGTTGTACCAGCTCTGGGCGCGGCTCGCACCAGTCTGGATTCCCTGCCACTGCGGAAAGGGACGGTTGGCTGCAACCGAGCCGTCCACGCCGAAGGCCGTCTGGTTGCGCTCGTATAGCCCAAACAGATTGGCACCTCTGTTGCCCGCATACGCCACTTCAAAAGTACTCGCTTTGCTCACGCGATATTGCACGGCCAGATTGAACTGTTGGATGCGTCCCGAACGCTGTTCGCGTTCACGGGTACGCAAGGCGATGTTGCGGCTGTCGAAATTCGACAAGACACCCGAAGGCAGCGGATCGCTCAGGCGGACAGGCGCGGGTCCGGTGCCGACTCGCAGCAAGGTGGGCTGGATTAACTGTGGCGGATTCAGGGCGAGGCTCGCTTCCGATCCGTAGATATCTTCGGTGTTGTAGAAGATTCCGTAACCGCCGCGCACCACCAGTTTTTCTTCTTTCGCCTGCCAGGCGAAGCCGAGACGCGGGCCGAAGTTGTTGCGATCACGAGTGGTCAGATACTTGTCTTCGGCGCTCGTGAAAACCAGCGCACCGGCAGCGGGGTTGAAGTTGATGTTCTTGTTCTTGCCGTTGCCATAGAACGGCGTCGTGTATTCATAGCGCATGCCGAGGTTGAGAGTGAGGGTGCGCGTGACCTTCCAGTCGTCCTGCACGAAGCCGCTGTAGGCCTGCTGCAACTGCTGCACTTCCGGAACGGTGTTCAACTGGACGCTCTCGGGGAAGCCCAGGAGTAAATCGCCCATCGCGTCGTTGGTAAATCGTCCGAGAAAGTTGTAAGCCGGACTGCGGCGAGTGATGTCGACGAAAGTGTTGTCCTTGAGACGCAATTCAAAGCCACCGCGCAAGAAATGTTTTCCCGCCTGAAACGAAATCGTGTCGATGATCTGGTTTAACTTGGGAGACTGAAATTGCGGCCGGAAATTGCGGGTGCCCAACTGGTTGTAATTGGTGGGAGCGATCAGCGGCAATCCACCCACCTGCAACATCTCGGCGGGGAAACCGCGAAAGCCGAAGGCGTCCGCTTTCTGCTCATTGACAGTGGCGTGCGCAAATTCGGCGAAGGTGTAGTTACGCCCATAGCGAAGGGTGTTGACGATGCGCGGGGAGAGCGTGCCGGTCCAGGCGACAGCAAGGCTGTTGTTCTCGTTGAACTGCGTACCCTGATTTCCCACGCCATCCGCGAGCCCCGGGAAGATCGCGTCGCGGCCGAACTTCTGACGCATATAGCTGAAGCGCGTCATGAGCTGATTTTTTTCGTTCAGACTGTAATCTCCACGGGTGTCGAACTTGTGGGTGTTTTCCTTGCCGTCGCGTTGCAGGCTGTAGTTGTTGGTGGGGCGGCCGTTCTGGAAGGCACCGGGCAGATTTGCCTCGGGGTATAGGTCGATGACTTTCTTGGCGAGAGCATCAAATCGCGAAGGGGGAATTATGTTACCGGGGAATAAAGCGTTGGTTGCCGGGTCGATGATATTCAAGGCGCCAAATTCGCCTCGCTTCTGTCCCGCTGTTGGCACCGCAATCAGAAAGGTGTCGGCAAAGTTCTGGCGGAAGCCTTCGTAAGCGCCAAAGTAGAAGAGCTTGT
>JBKJSR010000753.1:0-5481 GCA_046594355.1 Bryobacter sp. | reverse complement strand
CACTTACTCCGGCAATATATTTCGCTTGATGCTGTCGCAATCCAGGGAAAGCTTTGGCTGGCAAGTCGAGTTTGCCGCACCTGTCCTTCTGGGCCTGCCCGAAAATGCCACGGGCGTGGGTGCTCAGTGTGCATTAAGTCTCGGCGCAAATTACTTCACCGCCAACAATCGCAGCCGCAACAGCGCCATGCTCTTTCCCAAGCAGGCATTGATCTACTTCAATGGCGTCGGTGGCAAATCTGCTTTGCTCAAAGTGGGCCGCTTCGAGTTTGCCGACGGCTCTGAAATGGCTCCCAAGAACGCCACACTTTCAACGCTCAAAACTACGAGGATCAACATGCGCCTCCTCGGTCATTTCGGTTGGGCCCATGTAGGGCGCAGTTTCGACGGTATTCACTATAGCCGCAACACCGCCGATGCCAGATCGAATATCACCTTTGTCGGTGCTGTACCCACGCGGGGTGTTTTTCAGACCGAGGGCTGGGGTTGGAATCAAGTCGCCTTCGGATATCTTTCCTACACCAAGGCTTGGGCGCAAGGCCGGCACGCCGCCGAAACTCGACTCTTCGCGCTTTATTACGACGACTGGCGCAATGTCCTCAAAGTGGATAACCGCCCCGCCCCGGTGCGAAACGCGGATAAAGGCAACCTTAAAATCACCACCTTTGGCGGGCACAGCATTCATGCCTTGGACACGAAGAAGGCCACTTACGATTTGCTCTTTTGGGGTGCCGCGCAGACCGGCCGCTGGGGGAATCTCGATCACCGCGCCTACGCCGTCATCGGCGAGGCTGGTGTTCAACCCAAGGCACTCGCCACGCTGAAATGGAAGCCATGGTTACGCAGCGGCCTTTCACTCTCAAGTGGTGACGGCAATCCGGGAGACACCAAACACAACTCGTTTTTCCAGGTCATGCCCACGCCCCGCCCTTTTGCCCGTTTCCCCTTTTTCAACATGATGAACAATCAGGACATCTATGCGGGCATCACCGTCAAGCCGCATGCCCGCCTATCGCTTTCGAGTGAATTCCACTCGCTCTCGCTCCGCAATCGAAACGATCTCTGGTATGCCGGCGGCGGTGTTTTTCAGCCCTGGACCTTCGGTTATCAGGGACGCGCCACCTCTGGGGCCAAGTCGCTCGCCAATCTCTATGATGTCAGCGCCGACATCAAAATCAACTCCGTCACATCGCTGAACCTCTACTACGGGCGTGCGCAAGGGCTCGCCGCCATTGCCGCAATCTACCCCAAAGGACAAAGTGGCAATCTCGGTTACGTAGAGCTCTTGTTCCGCTTCTGACCGTTGCGAACCAGTTCAACCTTACTGAATCATCCGCTTCACTTTTTCCAGAGCCTGCTTGGCCATCGTGTAATCGGGCTCGATATCGACAGCCTGCTGAAAACAGTCTTGTGCCCGGCGGTACAGACCTTTCACCACATACGCGCGGCCCAGGTTGTACCAGGGGTAATGATAGCTGTCGTAGCGGATGCTCTTGGTTGCCTTCTCCAGCCACGGAATCGCGTCATCCACTTGGCCCTTCTCAATCAGGTAGGCACCAATGTCGTTATAGGGGTTGCCAAAGGTCGGATCGATCTCGATGGCATGCTTGCATTCGAGGATTGCGTCGTCGAGCCGCCCCTGAAAGCGATACGCCCAACCCAGGAAAGTGTAAGCTTCCGCCGTTGGGTGCAGTTTTATCGATTTCTTGTAGAGGTCCATCGCGACGTCCAGCTCACCCTGCATCTGCATTTGATAAGCATCCTGGAACAATTGGATCGCGAGTTCGACCCTCGGGTCGGTCATGTTCCCCATTACTATCCAAATCTTTCCCGTAAGGCAATCCCTAAATGAACTTCCTCGTTAATTATTTCTTCCATCTTTGTTAAGTAGAATAAAAAGTAATGATCTCCAAAGTCCGAAAGGCTGTCTTTCCGGCCGCCGGGCTGGGCACTCGTTTCCTCCCCGCCACGAAAGCCAGTCCCAAAGAAATGTTGCCTTTGGTCGATAAACCGATCATCCAGTACGGTGTTGAAGAGGCGCTGCACTCCGGCATTCAGAACATGATTATCGTCACCGGGCGTGGCAAGTCCGCCATCGAAGATCACTTCGATGTCAGCTTCGAACTGGAACATGTTCTCGAAGCGAAGGGCAAGAAAGAGATACTCTCCGCCGTCCGCGCCATCTCCGACATGATCGATGTTGCTTATGTCCGTCAGAAAGAAGCCCTCGGTCTTGGGCATGCCGTCCTCCGTGCCAAAGAACTCGTAGGCAACGAGCCCTTCGCTGTCGTTCTCGCCGACGATGTCATCGACAGCGAAATCCCCTGCATCCGTCAACTCCTCGACGTCTACGAATTCTACGGTGCCAGTGTCGTGGCGCTCATGGAAGTCCCTCGCGACCAGATCTCCAACTACGGGGTTGTCGATGCCGAACCCGTCCCTCACAACGGTACCAAAGACCGTCTCTATCGCATCCGCAATCTCGTCGAAAAGCCAAAAGCCGAAGACGCGCCATCGAACCTTGCGATCATCGGTCGCTATATCCTCACGCCTGAAATTTTCACGTCGCTCGAAGAAATCGGCCCCGGCGCCATCGGCGAAATCCAGCTCACAGATGGATTGCGCCATCTGCTCCGCTCACGTCCCATCTATGGCTTCCGTTTTGACGGTCAACGCTACGATGCCGGCGACAAGCTTGGCTTTCTCAAGGCCACGGTCGAATTCGCACTCAAGCGCAGCGATCTCGGCGGCCCCTTCCGCGCCTATCTCAAGAGTCTGACTCTTTAAAGCTGACATGACTCCTTCGCAACTCCTTCCGCCCGTCAAACCCAGCGAAGCAGTCGTGCTCGCGGATCTCATCTTCCGCATCACCCAGAGTCGTCCCTGGTCGAGTGGTCTCCGGGGGCGCCTCGCCTCCAGCCTTTCTACGATCCGCCTGGAAAGCATCACCCCTTTCCCCCAAACTTTCGCTCCCGACCCCGCCCACGCGAGCACGTTCTTTATCCTGGTCCACAGCAAGTCGGGCGATTCCCCCGGCTACTGGCTACTCCACATGGCACCAGCTTCTGCCGCAACCACGCCGCTCTTTCCAAACCCAATTCTGCTCGCCAGAGTCCGCCCTGCCGGGGAGCGCGAAATCGTCGTCAACGCCATACCCTATGAAGAGAACCTTGCCGCCATTGTTAATGGCCTGCACCCGCAGCTTCTTGCCCGCTCCACCAGCGTCCACAACATCTACAGCAAACCGCTCGATGCAGACCTCGCCGGGTTTTTAAAGCAATTCCCCAAGCGTTCCAATCTATTGCCTGCCCTCCGCACAACAATCCCCGGCTGGCAAGTTTACGCTCCGCTGCTCCTCTCCAATTGGCGCGATGGCTTCGTGGCTATTCTCGAAAAACTCCGCGAAGTTCCCGGCACCGCTGATGCCGCGCCCTTCTCCAGATTCAGCGTGATCGCCGATTCTCCATTCGACGCCCGCTCGATTGCCGCCTTTCATTCCCGGCTCAAGTCCACGGTCAAAAAAGCCTTCGACCTCGAAATCGATGTCTCTGCACATGCTGAACTTGAAGTCGAAGATCTGCATATGCTGCTCGACAACCTCAAGCTACTTGGAGTCGGCGTACAAAGCGTCGAACTAAATCCGGGTCTTCACATTCCCGCTTTCGCCACGCTGCTGCAAGCAAGACATATTGGGATTACGCTGCAAGCCCAGCAGCCCGGCGAGCCGATTAGCGGGCTGCGAACGCACTGGAAGCTCGCAAGCTGACCGGCATTCCGCCACAAGTTATGTGCTTGTCTCCGCTTAGATAATCGACGCCCAGCATCGCAAAGCCAATCGGCCGCTTCTCAGCCGGCGAAAACACAACGCTCAATAGATAACCCGCCTGCGATCCGCCACCGCAAAGTTCGGCATTCGACGCCGGTGCTTCCGCAGTTTCAATTGTCACCGCCGCAAGTCCCTTATGCACCGCTCCGCGCGCTCTCACCCGCTCCACAATTTCCTGTCCCAAATAACAACCCTTTGAAAAATGCACGCCATGCATCAGCCGTGTCTCTTGCACCAGATGCTTCTCAAGAATTTCGGCACCAAACCTGGGCTTCCCGTTCTCGTGCCGCACCACTTCCCAAGCCGCGTCATCCGCGCTCGCCACCCCGGCAAGCTTTGCAACCCACTCCTCGCGCAAAGCGATCGGCAAAATGACCCTTACGCCATCGGACCCGGTCTCGTTGATGCGTGCAACATAACCGCCACCAAACGCCACCACCCCGTTCTGCGACGCTGGCACTGGCAATCCCAGGCCGGCCGCCACAAGCTCCGCCTCCGGGCCCTCAATGCCAAACTCGAAGTGCGATGCGGCCAAATCTTCCAGCGTCACATCGTCGGCGATGATGAACTTGTCAAGATGCGCATAGAGCACCTCATGAGCTTTGGCCTCCGTGTCGATCAGGTATTGGGCCCCACACCGCAGGATCGTTGCATCGCTCTGAATCCGCCCCAGCGCATTCAGAAAAAACGCATAGCAACCCTCCCCATCCTGAAGCGCATTCACATGATTCGAGCTCATCGCATGCAACAGCCGCGCACTGTCTTCTCCGTGAGTCAGGATGCGGCCCCGCGAGCTTAGATCTTTCCAGGCGGCGCTGGTGCGCAACTGATCGTAACCCTGCATTAAGCACCCCGCAAATGGCGAAGATAAGCGCCAGCCGCCACAACGGCAGCCGTCCCAATCAAAGCCGACAGTTGCCAGCGCCTTCGCTTCTCCGGCGTAGCATCCGTTTTCGTCAGCAGGAAAATCATCGCGAACACATGCAGCGCCAACAGAAACTTGATGCCAAACCACATATGCCACCCTTGCGGCGCACCCTTCATCAGCTTCGTCATGTTGTACACGCCACTGAGCGCTATGGCAATGATCCCGCTGAACACAACACTCCGCGCCAGCGGTGCCACAATCGGCTGGCCGAGATAAGCTCCACCAGCGGCGCCACCCACCATTGCAATCGCCAGAAAAATATGCAGCCAACGCATCAATAGATCGAGAAAACTTTCCATAATTACAGTGTATGATTCACTCGGTTCTTCCGGTGGGACTATTGTTCCAGCAAAATTGCGCGATCCTCGCGGACGAAGAAACCAAAGAAGCTTTTCTCATCGATCCCGGCGACGAACCCGGTATCATCCTTGCTGAGATCGACCGTCTCCAGGTCAAAGTCAAAGCGATTCTGATCACCCATGCTCACCTCGATCACGTCGGCGCCCTCGCCGAAGTGAAAGAGGCGCTGAATGTCCCTGCCTACATGCATCCTGGTGAGCAGGATCTCTATGACTCTATCGACAAGCAGGCGGCCTTATTCGGGCTTCCAACTCCCCGCAAAACCACCATCGATCACCCTCTGGCCGAAGGTATGCAACTCACTCTTGGCGGCTACACCTTTGAAGTGCTTGAAACACCGGGCCACTCCCCAGCCAGCGTCAGCTTT
>JBKJSR010000485.1:0-4668 GCA_046594355.1 Bryobacter sp. | reverse complement strand
CATCCACTGTCTAGTTATTTCGCAGACACTACACTAGTACATTGACCGCTTAAATGCGTTCGTATGCCGGTAGCCGATTGCGCTGCCTCCGCGATACCGGGCCGCGATCGTTAGCCGGTCTTGGCGCTCGAAGCACTAAAAGTGATTCATTCCCCTAATCCGCACCGGAACCAAAGGATCGACATCAATGCAAGCTTCTTTCACCCGCCGGACCCAAAAGTGCCGTCATCCATGGGCCGGGAACACGCTTCAGCAGCGGGAATCCCGCCGGACCCTGAATTCCATTTCAGATCAACACCGCCGCTTTGTGCCATTCCGCCTCATTTTGTGGCATCCTGTGATTCGTTGCCACTTTGGGAGAATTTATGATCACTTGTCCGGCCTGTAATGCCGATTTCGATGTAGATGAAGAAGATCTGGACGAAGGCGACCTGTTCGATTGCACGGAGTGTGGAGTCAATCTTCGTGTTGCCAGCCTGACGCCGCTGGACCTGGTTGCCGTCAAGGACGTTGTCGCTTCGACTGAGGACGAAGAGGACGACTTCGACGACGACGACGAGGAAGAAGACGAAGAAGAAGACGACGAGGAAGACGAAAAGGAGAAGGAAGACGACTACGAAGAAGAGCTCGAAGAGGAAGAAGACAAGGAAGAAGACTGGAATTAGCAGACGTGCGTTCCTGGTCGGCTTTACGGCGATTCCAGTAGCGCTGGCAGCCCCCATTGCCTACTCTGTGATCGCCGGTAGCGTGTTCCGCGAATCCGGGCACGCCGTGCCTGGTATCGAAGTCGTTTTGCTCCCCTCGAAGCCATCCAAAAAGAACAAGCGCCAGGCTGTTTTCAGTAATGGCCGTGGAGAGTTTGCCTTTCGTGTTCCAGTTGAAGAAATGGAATATTCCTTAATCGTCAAGACAGATGCTTACCTTCCAGAGACGAAACACGTCAAGATAGTAGGGGAGGAGCGTGTCGAGCAGAATTTTCTGCTTGAGCGTTCTCCCAAGAAGGATTGAGGAAATGAAGCTCTCGACGACGCTCTCGAAAACAACGACCCGATTTGGCTTCTGCCTCTTATTGGCCGCCTCGGCATCGCTGATTGCTCAGGAGACCGCTCCGCCCGCCACCAAGAATCCGCCACTCTTCAAGGGTGACAAGCCCAAGAAGGACGATGGTATGCGCATGGTGGGTGGGGTTGTTCGCGATGCCGAAGACAAACTCAAAGAAGGTGCCGTAGTCAAACTCAAGGACACCAAATCCCTCGCCATTCGCAGCTACATCACTAAAGACGATGGAGGGTACAGTTTTCAGGGTCTTTCCGTTGGCATCGATTACGAGCTCCGCGCCGAAACTCGCGAGGGCGCTGCCAGCCCCACCAAAATTCTTTCCGTTTACGATAACCGTCGTGAAGCGGTGATGAATCTGAAACTCGAAGTCAAGAAGTAGGTAGCTAAGATGATGTTCCGCCTTTCGGCACTCGCCGTTTTCTTCAATATCTTTTCCCTCTTTGCCGCAGACTCAATGCTAGTTCGCGACCTCACGGGCAAACAGGTCTCAATTCCGGTCGGCAACGTGGTGACGGTCGTCACTTTCGTCTCGACGCAGTGCCCGATTTCAAATGATTACAACGATCGCATGACCGCCATCTACAATGCCTACTCGACCAAGGGCGTCAAGCTTTTCTTCGTCAATGCCAACTCCACCGAACCCGCTCAGGTAGTCGCGGAACATGCCAAGTCCGTCGGTTTCTCCTTCCCGGTTTATAAGGATGAGAATGCCGCCGACAAACTTGGTGCCCAGACGACGCCCGAGTCTTTCGTCTTCGACAAGAGCGGCAATTTGCTCTATCACGGTTACATCGACGATGCCCGCAACGCCGCCCGCATTCAGCATCACGGGTTGCGTGACGCGATCGATGCCGCACTCGCCGGTAAGCCCGTCGCAAAACCCGTCACCAAAGCCTTCGGCTGCACCATCAAGAAAGCCCGCCGTAGTTAGATGAGATTCGTCGGCTCCTTCGCCGCACTTGTGCTCTTGCTTCAGGCCGCACCGCCATCGAAGCTCCTTCCCCTCGACGAGGCAACCTACCCGAACACGCTTGCCGCAAAAAAAGGAAAAGTGTTGCTCGTAAACTTCTGGGCCACCTGGTGCGAGCCCTGCCGCAAAGAAATGCCCCAGCTCTCAAAGATGTCGGCGCTGCTCAAGGCTAAGGGCTTGGAATTTGTAACCATTTCCGCCGACGAGCCTGAGGATGAAAAAGCCGCTCTCTCCTTTCTCATTAAAGCGGGCATCGCTAGCCCCGCCTATGCCAAGCGCGCGAAGAACGACGACAATTTCATCAACTCGATTGATCCAAAATGGTCCGGAGCCTTACCCGCATTGATCCTCTACGACAAGTCAGGTAAAAAAGTGAAGACCTGGATCGGCGAAACCGACATCAAAGCACTCGAAGCCGAAGTCCGCAAACTGCTTTAGTCTCTATTTCCCGCTGCCCGCCGAATGCGCCGCACTCAGCCGGCGTAAGAATTCCGTCTCATCATGCAAGCCTTCGAGCGCCATCCGCGCTTCCGTAATCAGCCGGATCGCCGCAACCAGCAGCATCACTGCGCCGCTCACCCCAAGCAGCACCGGAATCACCGACCACTTCGCCGAAAAGACCGAGACAAAACCGATCGAAACGCTCGTCAGCACAAATAATCCGCTGGCCATGTAAAGCGAAACCATGGTGCGCATCAGCAGGCTGGCCCGCTTCGATTGCAACTCCAGATGCTTCAAGATCATGGCCCGCCTTTCGACAAGCAATGCCGGGTCGCCCTCGTTGTGCATCAGCTCTTCCATGCGTTCGCTTAGCTTGCGGACCTGGTCCACAACGCGGCCCAGACGGCTCGAAGTCGAGATGATAAAACTCCCGCAAGCGCTCAGCAACAAAGCTGGCGTCAGCATCGCCGTCAGCACATTCAGTGCGCTCGACAGATTCTGAAAAATGACCGGCAATGATAGGAAGGGGTTCATGCTGACTTCACTATTGATGGTACCCAAGTGTCCGCTTGTGAACATTCTCTCCACCCCTTCCATCGCTAAGTTCATGAAAACAGGCTTGGCCTGTTTGGCAAGCGGATTGCCTAAGCTGAGAGCGATCTTTTCAACGGTCTCCAGCAAGATATCCGCTAATGGACCAACCTCATGGTTAACCGATATCTCGCGGCTTTTTCGCATTTTCAGAAACTCTTCTCTCCCCATCTCAGCCCGGCTTTTGATGTAGTATGAAGCGGTCATCCGATGGATGGAATCAAAATACGACAAAGGTGAAACCGATGAAGGTATCAACGGACAGAAGAGACTTCCTGAAGTTAACAATGGCGGGAGCGGCGATGGCGGCGGCGGCCCCCAATGGCTCCGCAGCCCTCACTCCCATCCCTCCGGGGCTCAAGATAGGCGTCAGCGTGGGGGAGCCGAACGACGACCACATGATCTTCCTGAAACAGCTTGGCGTCAAATGGGTGAGCGTTGCTCCAGCTAAGGCCGACGCTACAGCGGAAGGTTTCATCATGCTGCGCAAACGATGGGAAGCCAGCGGCTTCAATGTCTACAACATCGGCAGTGGCGTCGGCCCCAGCGGCAGTTTGCATAACATGCCAGAAGTTACTCTCAATCTCCCGGGGCGCGATCAAAAGATTGAAGAATACCTCAATTACATTCGCTACCTCGGCAAAGCCGGCATCCCTTACTCTACTTACGCTCACATGGGCAACGGCATCTGGTCGAGTGGCCAAATCACCAGCGCCCGCGGCTACAAGGCGCGTGACGGGGATTCCAACAGTCCAGAATGGAAAGGCACCTGGGACGGGAAGACTTACAGGGAACCGCTCTCTCACGGGCGTGTCTACACCGAAAAAGAAATTTGGGACAACTATATCTACTTCATCAAAAAGGTTGTTCCTGTCGCCGAGCAAGCAGGCGTACGAATCGGCATTCACCCGGACGACCCGCCAAAGCCCATGCTCGCAGGCGTACCGCGCTGCATCTTCAGCAATTTTGAAGGCTACAAGAAGGCTATTGAAATCGCCAATAGCCCCAATATTGGCGTCTGCCTTTGCGTCGGTTCCTGGATCGAGGGCGGGGCCATGACAGGGGCGGACCCCATGCAGATGATTAAGCACTTCTCAGCCAAAAAGAAGCTGTTCAAGATTCATTTCCGCAACGTGAGTGCGCCGCTTCCACACTTCAGTGAAACTATGATCGACGACGGTTACTTCGACTTGAGCAAGGTGATGCAGGCTCTAGTCGACGTCGACTTTGACGGAATTGTGATCCCGGACCACGTCCCGGTTCTTGGCACCACAAACGGCGAGACCACAGGCAGAGAGGGCGCTGGTGTACCCAAAGCCCCATACAGGCCAAGCGCGGGCCTAGCCTATCTGATCGGTTCCATGCACGCAATGCTAAAGGCGGCTCAAAGCCACAAACGCAAAGCTTAGGGGTCGTTAATAAATTACATCGACTTGATTTGAGGTGTAAGGCGATCGCAGAATTCCAGTCTCCGTGGAAGTCGTCCGGGTTAATCCGTATGGCGGTGAACTCGGCGGCGTCGATTGCTGTGCGCACGCGCAGGCTTTTTTGGGTGGTGGAGGCAGCGATGAGGTTGACGATGACTTCATCGCTTACCTGTGACTGAC
>JBKJSR010000468.1:0-5340 GCA_046594355.1 Bryobacter sp. | reverse complement strand
CAAGGTTTTTGGTTGGGCTTAAGCGAGCCCGAAATAGTGGGGGCGGTGAGAAAGTGGGAATCGCGCATTTTGGTTTTCCACGGTTTCCACAAATTCGATCTTTTCCATTGTCCGGCTCCACTCTTTCCAGGGCATTCACCCGTATCGGCTGCCGGACTCTAAAGGTGTCAACCTTTCTCCCTGTTCGCGCCAGCCACCGCGCCATTCGCATAAATCCTTCAACACGCCGGGTATTTAATGTAACTTACCGGAGGCGCATCGGGATACCAAAAACCGTGTAATAAACTTCGACCGCCAGCGCGGCGGCCTGCTGGTTTAGCCGCCCAGCTAAATCCCGGAAGCGCCGCGCTAACGCGTTCTCAGGCACAATGCCGCAACCGATTTCATTGGTGATCAGAATACAGGGCAGGGAGGTGTTTGCGATCGCGATAATCCCCGAACCGGCTTCAGCTTCGCGATCAGCCAGCATCAGATTGGTGAGCCAGAGCGTCAGGCAGTCCACCACCACGACATCGGCGTGACCTTCCAGATTTGTCACTGCCGAAACTAGATCGTATGGTTCTTCGATCGTCGTAAATTCGTCCCGCCGCTCTTCGCGGTGCAGACGCGCACGCTCCCGCATCTCTTCATCGAATAACTGCGCCGTCGCAATAAAGACTTTTCGATTGCCATACGCGCGCGCCAACTCCAGCGCGTAAGAACTCTTGCCACTGCGGCTGCCGCCGCCCACCAGCACGATTGGCATAATTACAAGCCTCCCAGTTCATAACGATAGTCGGCGGTGATCGGCAAGGCGCTGTGCGACAAGGCTGCTGCCAGCGTGCCGCTGTGCGCTCGCGCTACTCCCAACGCTCCCGCTGCCATCAGGTCCTCATACACCGCCGCCCAGCGCGGGTGTGGTCGATGTGCCTGATGGATCCAGGCGCTGCGCGTTGCGACTTCCGCAATTTGCCTCAAGTTTCCTTCGGCGAAGGCTGCTTCGAGCGTAGCCAAGAGACGGGCGAAATCCAGGCAGTCTCGCGCCGTGTAGCCAGGCAAGGGCGTCTCAAGCGTATCCACAGCCTCTCCGCCAAGATCGATCACCGTCACATGGGTGTGCGGCCAGAGACCGTGAAGCCGCCTGAGTACGCGGCCCTGCCGGGGCAAAAAGACTATCGGCTCTTCCCCAAACATCGTCGAATCGCTGGCAGCTTCGGCTTCGTGAAGGATCGCGGCGATCTGTTCGGCATCGAGATGATTTGCCACCGCCCGCACCGCCGCGGAACAATCCGCCGTTGACGACCCGTATCCTCGTCCAATCGGAATCGCCGTATCGATTCGCAGGTGCAGCGGGCCCGGTGCCGCTAGTCTTGCCGCTCGCAGCGCCTTGGTCTTCGATGGCGGATCGATCGACCACGCCGCCGCTTGTACTGCGGTCGCGATACAGCGCAAACCCGGCGCAGGCAGTGTCACGAGAAAACATTCCCCATCGATCACCCCTTGCAGTACTTCGCCGGCGTGGCCGATGGCCTCAGCGTTTCCAGAGCAGCCAGACAAAAAACGGCCCTCCCATCAGCGCGGTGATCACTCCGACTGGAATCTCGACCGGAGCGAGCACCGTGCGCGCTACCGTGTCGCAAACGATCAAAAACGCTCCCCCTCCAAACACCGACGCGGGCAGCAGCAATCGATAGTCCGGGCCGACGATCCCGCGTATCAAATGCGGCACAATCAAGCCGACAAAGGCGATTGGCCCGGTAATCGCAGTGGTTGTGCCGACGAGCAGCGTGCCGGCCAAAAAGCCTTGCCAGGTCTTCTTGCGGCAATCGACACCACGTCCGGCTGCCCAGGTTTCGCCATAGGAAATTACGTTCAGGATGCGTGCCTGCGAGACGATCCACAGGCAGGCCGGGACGACGAGCAGCGCCAGTATCGCCAGCGTCGGATACTTGACGGCATCGATGTCGCCCATCAGCCAGTGCGTGATCTGAAAGCCCTTGGTGATGCCCGCCATGCTGTGCAAAAGCAACACGATTGCCGAGCAGATCGCATTGATCGCGACGCCCGTCAAGAGTAGTGTCAACGGCGAAAAACGGCGCGAGCGTGCGAGGATGGAGACCATTAATACGACCACTCCCGCACCCGCAATCGCTGCCATCCAGATCAGGGGGAAGGCCGTGTCGCCCGCGCTGAAAAATGCGATGACGATCACTGCGCCAAGCGAGGCCGCTGCGGTGACGCCCAGGTTGGACGGCGTCGCGAGAGCGTCGCGTAGTAAGGCTTGGAACATCGCTCCGGAACTCGCCAGCGCCGCGCCGGTAAGCAGTGCCAGGATGGTTCGCGGCACGCGCAGGTTGATGAAGATCGCCCAGTCTGGAGACTCTTGCCGCCAGAGCTTCGCGTAGTCCATTCCAGAGCCGCCGATGAAAGGGCAGACTACCGCTGTAACTACCGCCGCCAGCAGCGACACCAGAAGCACCACTACCGCATGTTTGCGTGAGCTAGCGGCCATAGTTCAAGTACAGGCGCCCTTCGTCGCTCTTGTGCCAATGAAAGGGCACGCGGAAGACCTCTTCCATTTCCTTCAGTTGCAAGGCGGCGCCGGTTTCTGCGTCGGCAACCAGCCGCCCGGCATTCATGAGCCAGATGCGGTCGCTGTGTTGTGCCGCCAGCGACAAATGATGGGTGGCAACCAGAATCAGATGCCCAGCCTTCTTCAGCTCGAGCAGCATCTCCCACAACAAAACCTGGTTCTCGGGATCGAGATGCGCACTGGGCTCGTCAAGCAACAGGATCGCCGCCTCCTGGCACATCGCCGCCGCCAGCAGGACGCGCTGCTTTTCGCCACCGCTCAACGAAGCGAAGGGCCGCTTGCGAAACTTGTGCAGCCGCGCCTTCGTGATCGCACGCTCTAATGCCTCGTCGTCTTCGGCACTCTCAAAAATCCCAGTGCTGTGCGGAAGGCGGCCCGTCATCACGACGTCTTCCACCGTGTAGGCGACCTCGGGGGGAATCTGCTGCGGCACATGCGCCACCAGGCGGGCGAGCTCTGCGCGGTTCATCTGCCGCGTGTTACGGCCCTCGATGAGACAGGTGCCTCCGCCTGGAGTTTTGAGACCGGCGATCAAGTCGAGCAGTGTCGATTTACCCGCTCCGTTCGGGCCGAGAAGGGCGATGATCCCTGCGCTATCACAACGCGAAGAGACCGCATGCACCGCGAACTGCTCATCGCCATAGCTGTAGCCGAGAGCTTCGAGCGTGAGCAGACTCAATGCGGCTGGCCTCCGTGTAGCATGCGCGAAAACGCTTCCGCCGCCTCGCCCACCCTTGGGCCGGGAACCACGAAGATGTCCGCCGCAACTGCGAAGACGCGGCCTTGCCGGGCTGCGCGAATGCCTGGCTGGTCCTTCCACAGTTGCACCACACCAAGCTTGTGCGTCTCAGTCACTCCGGTCGTCTCGGCCATGTCGCCCATGTCGACAATGACATCGGGATCGAGGCGCAACACGGCCTCAATCGATATTTTGGGATAGGTTACGGGCGAGTCGGCCATCACATTCCGGCCTCCCGCCACGCGGATCAATTCGTTCAAAAAAGATCCCTTGCCGACCACCACCATACCGTCCAGTTTGCCCGGCGTGCGGCCCACGACGAAGAGCATGCTGACTGGCTTCTTGCCCAGGCTTACGTTCTCCAGCTTTTTGAGCCGGGCGCGAATCGATTGTTCCAGCAACATTGCGCTCGCCGGGATCTCCAGCGCCGCGCCAAGTTCCCGCATCGATTTCATCACTTCTTCCAGCGTGTTGTTGCGTAGCGAGAGCACGCGCAGCCCCAAGGTCTTGAACTGTTCGATGATCTGGACCTGCTCGGCGTGTACCAAAACCAGGTCGGGCCTGAGTCGTGCGATCGCCTCGACATTGGGCTTGAGATAGCTGCCGATTCTTGGAAGCTGATTTGCCTTTTCCGGGTAGTGGCAGTAGGTTGACACCGCAACCACATGATCACCGGCGCCCAGCGCGAAAGCGGTCTCCGTAAAGCTGGGTGCCGTGGAGACGATGCGCATCGGCGGGGCGGCTAGAGCCACTGCCGCACTTGCCAGAATCAGAATCAGACTGCGCATAAAAACTCCTTGAAGATCGCTACGAGAATCTCGTTTTCCCAGCGGCGGCGCACTGCGACACGCACGGCATTGCGAGGCCAGCCGGGCCAATCGGTGCAATCGCGAAGCAGCACATTACGGGTGGCGGCGAAGGCCACAAATTCCGTCGCCCGGTCCATCTCGACCAATAGATAATTCGCCGGGCCCGGCAACACGCCAAGCTCGGCGGCAAGCCAGGCGGCTTCTGTCCGCACGAAGGCGCGGGTGCGTCTGGCATGATCGCGGTCTGCGAGACTCGCGAGGCCTGCGGCTTCTGCCAGCGCATTCACGGCCCAGGGCGGCCGCTGTTTTTCGATCTCACCTACATCGCCAATCAGCGCGCCCAGCCGCAGTCCAGGTAGCGCCCAGAACTTGGTGAGCGAGCGGAGTACGAATAGATTGGCGCTTGCGCCGGGCAGCACGCTCCCGGCGTCGCAGAAATCGAGAAAGGATTCGTCGACTAGTACGGGGTCCGGATGTTTGCGCGCATAAGCTCGAATCGCGTCGGCGTCTGCGAGATAGCCGCTGGGGTTTGCCGGCCTCGTAAAGACGACGGGGCCCCGCGCGGGCCAGGTGCTTGCTTCATCCAATTGGCAGAATTGCGCATTGGGCCAGGCGTGGTGGAACTCGCTAAATGCGGGTGCGGCAATGGTTCCCGTCCCAACACGGCGACACCACTCGAAGAGCAGTTCAGTTGCGCCATTTCCAACCAGAATGCTGCTTGCAGGGACATTCCACTCCGCCGCAAGCTTCTCGCGCAAGCGCATTCCATCGCGCTCTGGATAGTGAACGATGCGGTCGATCGCACAGAGGATTGCCTCGCGCGCGGCCGGCGAAGCACCCAGCGGATTGATGCTCGCGCTGAAGTCGAGCACCTGCTGCCAGGGCAGTCCGTTGTGCCCTGCTACCTCAAAGATGTTGCCGCCGTGCCTTATCGCCACTCGATCACCCCCGCCACGATCAGCACCGCCAGCGTGGAAACGGCATAGAGAATCACCCGCATCCCTTTGTAGGATTGTACGCCGAGCGGGCGAAGTTCGTCGCCCAGGAACTCCTTGCGGCCGACAACTCCGGCATACTCGTTCACGCCCCCTAAGCGAAGGCCAAGCGCTCCCGCTACCGCCGCTTCCGGATAGCCCGAATTTGGACTTGGCTGCCGACTCGCATCTCTCATCGTCACCGCAATGCTATCCCTCGCCGACATCCTAGGGGCGATGGCGGCG
>JBKJSR010000257.1:0-8052 GCA_046594355.1 Bryobacter sp. | reverse complement strand
TTTGTCGGTGAAGATGTGGATAAGAAGATACGGGGGTTGTCGGGCGGGGAGAAGTCGCGGCTGGCGATGGCGAGGATGCTGTTTCATCCGCCAAATTTTCTGGTGCTGGACGAGCCGACGAATCACCTCGACTTACAGACCAAGGAGATGCTGGTGGAGGCGCTGAAGGACTTTGAAGGGACGATGATTTTTGTCTCCCACGACCGTATGTTTCTGCGGGGGCTGGGGACGCGAGTGCTGGAGCTGGGAGGGGAGAGCGGAACGGAAAAGGATCCGCGGGTTTACTTAGGCAGTTATATCGAGTATGTCGCGGCGCTGGGGCATGAGGCACCGGGGATACATACTTAGGAGAACCGATTGGACGCGATGAATGTAATTGCACATAACCGTGGAGCCTGGAATCAGGAGTCGCTGGAGGGAAGCCGGTGGACGACTCCGGTAGACAGGGAGACGATTGCGCGGGCGCGGAGTGGAGACTGGGAAGTGATTCTGACACCGATGAAGGCGGTGCCGAGGGAGTGGCTGGGGGATGTGGCGGGCAAGGATGTGTTGTGTCTGGCGTCTGGTGGCGGACAACAGGCACCGACACTGGCGGCGGCGGGGGCTAGGGTGGTGAGTTACGACTTGTCGGAAGAGCAGTTATTCAAAGATCGTATGGTGGCGGACCGGGATGGGCTGGAGATCGAGTGCGTAAGAGGAGATATGGCGAACTTGTCGGTGTTTGCAGACGGGCGCTTCGATTTGATTTTTCATCCGACTTCGAATCTGTTTGTGGAGGATGTGCGGTTAGTGTGGCGGGAATGTTACCGGGTGTTGCGGCCGGGGGGTAAGTTGCTTGCCGGTTTTTTGAACCCGAGTTTTTTTCTCTTCGACCACGCGGAGGCGGAAAAGACGGGCAAGCTGGTGGCGCAGTATCGATTGCCGTATTCGGATGTGGAACAGGTGGAGTTGAGTATCAAACGGAAGGAGGAGATCGATCGCGGGGCGGCATTTGAGTTTGGACATTCGCTTGGGGCGCAGATTGGGGGGCAGTTGGAGGCTGGATTTTTGCTGGCGGGTTTGTATGAGGACTGGTGGGGAGAAGAGGTTACGCCACTGAACCGGTTGAGCCCTACGACGGTAGCGACGATGGCGGTGAAAGCTTAAGATCAAGAGATGGCTACGGATGTCTACAGCCCGTTTCCGCGATTCAGCTTCGAGGAGTATCTGGCCCGCAATGCACGCAGCAACGAGAAGCTGGAGTATTTGCTGGGAGTTGTATATTCAATGGCGGGAGGAACGCAGTTTCACAATGCCCTCTCGATTAATTTTGCCGTTGCATTGGGCATGCGGTTGCGGGGTAAAGATTGCAGTATTTTGTCTTCGGACCAGATGATTGAAGCTCCCGGCCGCGAGGCGGGTTTTTACCCGGATTTAAGCGTACTCTGTGGGGCTAAATTAAAGCCAAGCGCGACCCCGCTGAAGAATCCGGTTGTGGTTGTGGAAGTTCTTTCGCCTTCGACTCGCGATTACGATCTGGGACAGAAGTTCCAACAGTACCGGCGGATTGCGTCGTTGCGGCACATTGTGTTTATCGATAGCGAGGGGCTGGGCGTGCAAGTGTATACTCGCGGCGCGGATGAGGTTTGGCCGGGGTTGCCGGAGACGCATCATAAGCGCGGGGAGACGATGGCGCTGAGTGCTCTGGAAGTAGAGATTCCGCTGGTTGAGATTTACGGAGATCTCGACTTTGCGGCAGCTCGCGAATAGAGGCCTAGAGCTTGTAGCCGCCGGCGCGGCGGTTCGCTGCGATCACGAGCAGGTCTGAGAAGCTGCGGAGCCCACCAGCGAGGGTTACTTTGCTGTCATCGGCGTTGAACCAGCGGACAGGGACCTCGGCGATGGCGTAGCCGTTCTCTTTAGCGATGACGAGCATCTCGACGTCGAAGCTGAAGCCGTCGAGTTTTTGGACGGAGAAGATGCGGCGGCCAATGGGGCCGCGCATGAGTTTGAAGCCACACTGGGTGTCCTGGACCTTGAGGCCCGTTGCGGTTCGCATGAGGAGATTGAAGAAACGGCCGGCAGCTTCGCGAGCGAAAGACTGGTGTTTGCCGACCAGACTGCGATCGACGGCGCGGCTGCCGATGATGACGTCCGCTCCGGATTTAGAGGCGGCGGCGCGAAGCTTGAAATATTCTTCGATGGGGGTGGAGAGGTCGGCGTCGGAGAACAGGACCCAATCGCCGGTGGAAGCGAGAACCCCGTTACGGACCGCGGCGCCTTTACCGGAATTGTGTGGATTCTGGAGGATTTGGATGGGGCAGTTGGGGTGTGCGGCGGTGAAATCCTGGAGCAGGCGAACGGTTGCGTCGCGAGAGCCATCGTCGACGATGAGGACATCAACTGAGAAAGGTTGGGCGGATATCCAGGAACAGAGAATATCGAGGGTCTTGCCCAGGCGGCGTTCTTCATTGAAGGCAGGAATGACAATCGATAGTTCAGACAAGGTGAGTTTTTAGGTTATCAGATGGCTTGTTAGAGATTTTGCTTTGCGACCGAACCCTTCTTGTGGAGCACAAAAAAGAAGACCGCCCCGAAGGACGGTCTTCTTTTTTTGAGGATGGAGCCGTGTTTAGCGGACGTGGATCAGTGAAGGGTTACCGGGGGCATAAGCGCCATCGGCACCGATTGCACCAATGGCGTAAGGCCGGTTGGAACCCGTGGTTGTGTCGGCAGGAACCGAGAACTGGACCACATAGATACCAACGAGGCCGGGAGCCACAGTTGCAGAAAGAACTGGAGCGCCTTCGTTGTTGATACCGATGATGATCTGGGCGGCGACCTGCGAGGAGTTGTTGTAGGCACCGGGGCTATTGGTGGTGATTGGGGTGAGGGTCTGACCGAGGCCGGTAAAGAAGCCGATCAGATTTTCACCACGGAGAACAGGATTCTCGAGGCTCATGTAGGTGCCATCGGACTTGATGATGACGCCGACTCTTCGGGCAGCGGAGTCTGTCGTTTCGAAGATTCCCGGCTGCACCTGGAAGACAGTGACAGGAAGGGAATTGCTGCCCTCGTTGACGACCATGCGCAAAGTGGTATTGCCGGGTGCCACATCGCAGGGAGTCTGGAAGGTGGCTTGTTCCTGGCCATTCAGGTTGGCAAGCGAAACGATGGGGGCCTGTTTTCCGCCAACTTCGATGGAAACGTTCATCAGACGAAGCGCATATGGGCCGATGAAGGTATTGCCGAGAGCCACACCATTGAGACTGGGGGCAATGTTCGTACCGAAGACGGTGGCGAGGCCGCAAGGGACCAAGCCCGCCTGGAAACCGGCGGCGTTGGCTACACGGGTGAGCGTGGGGCCGGGGGGCAGCGCAGTGAGGCTGAAGGTAACAACGCGATTGACGGCAGTGGCCGAGACCGATATCGGACCGGCATTTGTACCCGCAGTGGCGTTGACGGTGGCGATACCCTGGCTATTGGTAAGAGCCGAGGCTGCGGAGAGTGTGACCTGTCCGCTTTGGATGGCGAAGGTGACTGTGGCACCGGCGATGGCGCGTCCCCCAGCGTCGAAGAGTTGCACGGAGAGGGGAGTGGCGAAGGGGCGCCCGATGACGGTGGACTGCGAGTCGCCGGAGACCTTGACGAAGTTGCCAATGGTTACATTGTTCGTCAGGGTCCAGGTGGTGGTTGCGGCACCGGCGCTGGTACGGATCTTGACTTCACCGGGGGTGGAGCCGAAGCGGGCCAGGAAGGAGAAGTCTCCCTCGGAGTTTGTAGTGTTGAAGAGCGATTCGATGTTGGCGTCGCCGGAGATGACCTCTACGCGAACCGTGACGCCACCGAGACGATTGCCGAAGCTATCGGTGAGGTTGCCACGGAGAGCGACGGGGGTCAAGGTGCCGGGGCCACCAGACTGGTTGTCGCCCTGCCTTTTAGTGATGATGCCGGGAGGACCGGCGGTAACGTCGAGGCTGAAGACAAATTCGCGGCCGGGGTTTTGGCAATTGCCGACACAGGCGCGGAAAGTGGCTTGGCCGAGTTTCGAGCCGGCAACGATGTCGCAGGTAATGTCGCCCTGAGCGTTAGAGAGGTTGGTCTGGAGGCAATTAGCGGTGGGGCCGTTTAGAGGGTCATTGCCAGTGGTACCAGAGAAAGCGATATTTTGAATGGGTGAACCAAAGGCAGCAAGGGTTCCACTAAAAATAGTTGCTTTGATGACGTTGGGCGTGGTGGTTCCAGCCTGCACGCGGATGATTGAGCCTTCAGCAGGGCTCAGAAGCGTGATGTTGGGAGGATTAGCGGGGATAAGCAAAGGAGGGTTGCCTGAAGATGGATAGGCGGTCACAGTGAAGTCGACGTTGCCGTTGGCGGAACTGGCTCGCACGACACTGACCCGAGGGCCGTTAAAAGCATCGTTGTAAAAGAGCACCGAACCAAATTCGGTTTGCGCCAAACCACGAGCATCGGTAATGGACGAGCTGAGCGTTACGTTGCCATCACCGGAAGCTACCGCCCAGGAGACGGTTACGTTCGGTTGCGGGTTGCCGGAGCCGTCGCGAACGATTACGGTTAGAGGCTGGGGAGCGAGGAATTGCGCGAAGAGAAGCTGGCCGTTGCCCGAGAAAATTTCAATTGGCCTGATGCCACCACCGCCACCGCCACCACCGCTACCGCCGCCGGAACCGGTGACATTGATGGTGAAAGACTGGCCCTGCGATCCGCTAGTGGATGCAGTAATGGTGTAAGTGCCGGTTGTGTTCGGGGCTACATAGTTGACCGTCGCGTAACCGTCTTTGTTGGTGATCGCGGCAGTGGTATCCAATGTAAGGTTAGGAGAGCCGGAGCCGACGCTGAAATTGACAGTTACGCCACTGAGAGGACGAGTTGTGCTGTCGAGAGTGCGCACGACCAAGGGACGCCCACGCTGGGCGGCGACGACGCTTTGCGACGGATTGATGGTGATGAGGCTGAAGGGAGTGCCCGCGGGCGCACGGCCGGTGAAGAAGGTGGGGCCGACAAAGGTTGTCTGCGGAATGATGTTGTTGAGGCTGTTGGTTTCAATATTGATTCGTGAAACAGCATTGCTCGAGTTGGAGAAGAGATATCGATTGGTGGGCTGCTCGTCGGAAGTAACGAAATAACGGCCGCCAGTGACGAGGCCTGAACCCGCGAGTTCCATCTGGATTGGATTGGCGATCGGGGAGACGAGACCACCGCGGAAAATCGTATTGCTGACGCCGATGTAATAGAGAGCCGTGGAATTAGAGATAATCTTGAAGCGCTCGGCGACGGCACCGGAGAGGGAGGCCTGAGATACGGTTCGAGTTATGATGTCCACCACGTAAAGTTGAGTGGACCCGATGACGTTGCAAGCGACGACGAAGCGGCTGCCGTCGGGCGTGAACTGTATCTTGAGACAATTGGAGCCCGTAACGGGGATCTCGGCGCCAATTTGAGTCAGCGCATCACGACCATCGATTTCGAGAACACGATTTTGCGCGGTGACATAGATGAGCCCGGTAGGCCCGACAATCATGGAATTGGGGCCATTGGCGATCGAGAGCGTGCCGGCAATCTGATTGTTGCTGAGGTTAATTGCAACTAGAGTGCCGTTACTGTTGAGGATGAAAGCACGACTGGAGTCGAGAGAAAAATCTACATCTACGGGCACGCAGGATGTGGTGCCGCAAGTGTTGAGGCCGGTAATTTCCTGATCGGTTGCCGTGTCGTAAATGCGCAGCGCCTGAGACAGGACAAAGAGACGGCGGCCATCGGGAGAGATCTTGGCACTCGATATATTGGCCAAGGATCTCGATGACGTCTCCGCGTAGGGCGAGGAACCGGAATAGATGGCAATCGACTTGGTCAGGCTCTTTGAGAAGACATAAAACTTCTGGCCGTTAGGGTGCCAGATGGCCTCGAAAGCAAGAGGATCGGCGGCAAAGGTGCCTATTTGGGTGAATGGTTCAGGGCTATAGATATAGCCGGTTGTGTTACCAGAGTTTTCCTGGGGGAGCACAACTATATTGGACGCAAAGGCTGGTAGAAGCAGAACACTGCAGGTAGCCAGCAAAGACAAAGATAACCTGTACATGAGGGATCCTCTTAAGAATAAAAGAGATGGAAGGACGCAGTCTTTTGATTTTAGCAAAGAAACGCATCGTATCACTAAAATAAAATCGGGGCGAACCGAAGTTCGCCCCGAAGTTTTTCTTTCAAACAAACTCAACAGTTAGTTGTCGAGCTGTTCGGCGGCCGCTGCGCCCGTGTTCCTGCGGATGCCCACAGGATCGAGGATCAGCGCCAGGTAACCATGTGCAGTCTGCAGGTTGGACGGATCGCTTACGAAAGCGAAGCCGTGTGCCCAGCGGAAGTTGCACGAGATGATGATGTAGCCCTGGAAGCCGACAACGGGTTGGACACCGTATTCGGGACCACCAAAGAGCAGGTTGAAGGTAGCGACCTGGCCCGAGGGAACCGACTTAGTGAAGGTCTGGGGAGTAGGATCGATACCACCACCGGCGGTGGTGCCGTAGAAGAAGACGCGGCAGATGCCGGTTTCGTTCACGGTGCCGAAGGGGTCTTTGGAAGCGTTGGCGACAGCGATACCGGTGTTGAAGCCAGTCACGCTGCTAACGAACGGGTAAAGCAAGTTCGTGGCGCAGTTGGTGATGGAGAAGATGGGCTTCAGGTCTTCCGGAGTGCTGAGTACAAAGCTCGGGATCGAGGGGTAGCCGTTGCCACCGGTGGCAGCGATCGGGGCAAAGTTGCCCGAAACGTTGGCCACAACAGAGGTGTTGGCGTCTGTCACGATGCTGGTGGTAGGCGCGAAGACGGCCGTTACGAGGAAGTCGAAGCGGTCGATGACGTTGTCATCGGCGCGGAGAACTTCCCAGAAGTAGGAGGCAGTTCCGTCGGCAGCAACAGTTACCGTGTTGTACTGAACGGAGGCCTTGTTCAGCGAACCGTAAGCGGCACCATTGCCACTCCAGCCGGGTGCTGTAGAACCTTGGACGAGTCCAACGCCTGCGGTAGCGAAGGCTGAGGTCGTAGCGGCGGTAAAGCCTTCTCCGACACCGTCCGTGCTAGTCGTTGCGTAAGCAAAGGCAGCATTACCGATGGAATCGCCCTGACCAAGACAGAAGCCGGAGGTGTTGCCGCTGTTGGTCGGGAAACGATTGGTGCTGGAACAAGCAGTGTTGCTACCAACAAAGTTGGTCACCGGCTGAGCTGAGACGTACAAGCGGACCGTGGCCGGAACGCCTGAGAAACGAGCACGCAGACGGGTACCGTTGGATGCAATTCCTACCGAGCTAAGGCTGTTGGTGGTGGGAAACAGGTTGTTGTAGAAACCAGATTCATTGTTGTAGTTCACGCTGGGGTTAGACTGACCGGCCGTGGGAATGTAGTTCTGGTTAAATACGGGGTCATAGACATCTAGAGCTCCGCCAAAACCGCGACGCTTGAAGGCTACACCGTAGGCTTCCGTGAAACGGAGAGCGCCGGTGGCAACCAAATTATTGAGCGTGCCGGCACCAGCAGTGGGGAACCCACCGGAGGAGGTGGCATTGAAGCCCAAGCACTGAGCGTAAGGACCGCCAGCGACAGTGTCAAAGAAGAGACCACGCTGAACGAAACCAACTACACCCTGAGCATTGTTGAGCACGAGGTTAGCAGGCGGGTTCTGAACAGAGATGAAGGCCTGGATCTGACCGTTGACCTGGAAGGCGTTGGCAACTTGAACACGGATGTTCTTGATGCGGTACACACGCGAGCCAGCGCCAACGAAGGTGCCGGGCTGAACGATGGGTACGCCAACGAAGGTGATGGTCTGCTCGTTAGGAGCAAAACCGCCGCCGACGCCGTACTGGGCCTGGTAAACGTTGATCGGTACTCCACCAGTGGCTGGCACCAAAGTTGTGCCACTACCTGTAGCCGCAACAAAGGGGTTGCCAGAACCGACAGCGACGCCGTTAACAAAGAAATAATTCTGTGTTGTGCAAACGCCGGCGGTGCCGATCGAGGTGCCTGTGTTCAAGCAGGGGTTCTGGTTAGCGGTGCTCGCAC
>JBKJSR010000650.1:0-4101 GCA_046594355.1 Bryobacter sp. | reverse complement strand
GAGAGACTGCGGCCGTCGGGCGAAACTGTGCCGAATGCATCCACCTTTGGCCCCGTCCAAATCTGCCGGGTCGTGATACCGGCGTTTTTCGCTTCCGCACCAACGCCCAAGCGTGCGCGGGCCACCACAACCGCCTCCTTCTGGTCCGCATACTCCCGCAGCACCCGTTCATAAGCTTTTCGCGATTCCGTGTCGCCTAACTTTTCATAACACTGCCCCATGCGGAGCAGCGCATCGGCTGCAGTCTTGCGGCTCACGCCGCGTGTCGCCGCCACCTTCTGATAGGCGGCAATTGCGCCCTTAAGGTCGCCTTGCACTTCCGCTTGATGCATCGCGGCTCCCAGCATCGATTCGGGGGTCTTCTGTGCGGCGGCGAGGAACGCGGCCAACAGCATCAAATTTGCAACCAGCAGTGTTTGTTTCATGGGTTCAGATTATTCGGAAGCTCATTTTTCCGCTTCAAGTTCCGGTCAAGCTTGATTCAAGATCAGACATCGAAGCGATATCCCAGCCCGCGCAGGCTGATGACGTGCCGTGGCTGCGAAGGAATTTCTTCGATCTTGCCACGCAGATTGTTGACGTGCGTATAGACCACACGGTCGGTGAGGAAAACGTCCTTGCCCCAGACCTTTCCGATCAACTGATCCAGGCTGAGAACGGTGCCGGCGTGATCCAGAAAAGCGCGCAGCAGTTTGAACTCGAGGGCCGTCAGCTCGATTTTCATCCCCGCACGCGTGACCTCGGCGCGCGTGAAATCCACCACAACATTTCCGAACCTATGCACAGAGCCTGCCGCCTGGCCGCGACGGAGTACCGCCTGGATGCGCGCGTTCAACTCAAGCGGGCTGAAGGGTTTGGTGACGTAATCATCTGCGCCGAGGTTCAGACCGCGTATCTTATCCGCCTCTTCGCCGCGCGCGGTCAGCAATATGACCGGCGTCCGCACGCCGGAGGCGCGCAATTCCCGGCACACGCTGAACCCATCTTTTTTCGGCAGCATGACATCCAGCAAAATCAGGTCGTAGGGTTTGCCGGAGATGGCATTCATGGCGGCCACGCCATCCTCCGCTACATCCACCTCGTAGCCGTCCAGCTCCAGGTCGTCCTTCAGGCCGATGGCAATCGCGGGTTCGTCTTCCACCACCAGAATTCTTTTCATAAGGTCTTTAAGCGAATGCGGAAAATGGTACCCTCCCCGACGATCGAGTCGAAATCGACTTTGCCGCCGTGGGCTTCTACGATCTGCCGGACCAGGCTCAATCCTACGCCTGCGCCTTTCACCTGTCGCGAGATTTCTCCATTGCCGCGGTAGAACTTCTCAAAAACGTGATCCCGGTCTCGAGCGGCGATCCCGTAGCCGCGATCACGGACGCGAATGGTCAACTCCCGGCCGTCGGCTTCCGCTTCGCAGAGAACGGGTGCGCCAGGCGGAGAGTACTTCACCGCGTTGTCCAGCAGGTTATCCACAGCGCTAGTCAATGCCACGCGATTTCCCAAGATGGGTGGCAACTCCGGTGGGATCGACAGCGTCACAGTTGCCCTTTCAAAACCGGAAGTGAGTTCGCGTAACCAATCCGCCGTCTCGAAACGGTCAAACTGATACTGCTTGCGCCCGTCCTCCATGCGAGAGAAGTCGAGCAGGTTTTCGACCAGGCGCGAGAGCCGGCCGCTCTCACGTGCGATGAGCTCGTAGTATTCCTGCCGCTTTTCTTCTGTTGGGACCCGGCCTCGTTGCAGCAGTTCCGAAAGCTGCCGGATCGCCGTCAGAGGCGACCGGAACTCATGCGACACGGTGGAAACGAAGTCGCTCTTCAGCCGCGCCACTTCCATCTCGCGCTTTACAGCCCGCGCTGTGAAGTAACTACCTACTAACAGGAACGCAAAAACCAGGAGCAGCATGGTCAGGTAAATTTTGCGGCGCTGATCGGCCCCCGCATAGAGACGCGCCGCATCCAAGGGGACCACCTCCACGACCCAGGGCAGGTCCTGATCGGCTAGCGCCTGGATCGCTGCCATGGAATCCCGGGGAGTTTTGGGCTCCGCCAATCTGATGCGGAGTTCCTTGTCAAGAGTCGCAAAGCTTTCCAGACGGGAACGCAAGATGGCGACCGGGATCACAAGAGTATCGCTGCCCCGCCAGAACGCGACGTAGTCAAGCAGGAAGCGGCGGCGGTTCTCCAGATAATCCTCGATAGCCGCTGAAAACGCGAGCTTCTCCCGCTCCAGGGCAAGTGCCGGATCTGCTGCGCCGACCCATTCGCGCGCTGTATCGGAGTAATAGAGGTAGCGGGCTTTGTCCAGCCTCCAGCGCCCCGCGACCAAGTCGTGATAAAAAGCTGCGCGATCCCCAACGCCTAGCGAGCAGAGTTCGAAGCGGGCGATCAGTTCGGCATTCAGGAAGCCGATTTTCTGTTCCGGAAATTTGAGGAGTTCCCGATATGCCTGAACAGCCTTGTCCCGCATTCCGGACTTCCTGTAACATGCCGCCAAGCGCTCGAATGCCACCGCTCGAAGGTGCGGGCCGCCCGTGGCCGCCGCGCGCTGGTAGAGAGGGATCGCCGCTTCGATATTTCCGCGAACCTGCTCGTACTGCACGGCTTCGGCGAGGGCGGGTTCGTCGGCATGGGCGGCGATGGGTTCGCCAGGGTCGTAAGCCAGACGATGCTGATGCGTCAGTTTGAGCAACGGTCCTGTTTCGAGGCTGACGCCGTCGGACCGGAACTGTTGCCAATTCCCCAATTGCTGATCGATAGAACGCGCAGCCAATTCGGCGGCGCGCTGCAGCCGGTCCCGAACTTGCTGGTCAGTTACGCGGCGATCCTGATCGAGTGCGCGCAGACCAAATCCGAGCAGGATGACACCCGGAAGAACGACCGTCACGGCAAAACGTCGCAGCACTTCTCCGATAGTAATGCACAGCGGCAGATTTGAATTTCAAGATTCGTTCAAGGAACGAGCCTGGAAGGGCACCCGCCGCTTAAGGGATCGGCGGGTTCTGTGGCATCGCAGCGCTATCCGTCCGCGGGTCCGCACCGGCAAAGTTCACCATGCGCTTCTTGTCGTGCATCACCGCTTCGCCATTGCCCATCGCACTCGAGTAACCTTGCAGAGTCGTAATCACATGGCCGCGGCGCTGCAACTCGCTGCGTACGGAATCGGGCACTCCGGCTTCCATCTGCAAATCGCAGCCCTCAAAAGTGGCCTTGGTAAAGCGCGGCGTTTCGAGCGCCCGCTGCACGTTCATCCCAAAATCAACGATGTTCGCGACAAACTGCGCATGCGCCTGCGACTGGTTCCATCCGCCCATGATGCCAAAGCCAATCGAGATATCGTCCTTCTGCATGAAGGCCGGAATGATCGTATGCAAGGGCCGCTTGCGTCCCGCGAGCGTGTTCGGCTTGCCGTCCGTGAGATCGAATCCGGCACCGCGATTGTGGAACGAGAATCCCGCTCCCGGAGCGACCATGCCCGTGCCATAACCGGCGTAGTTGCTCTGGATCAGCGAAACAATATTGCCGTCCTTATCAACGGTCGAAAGATAAATCGTCTCGCGCCCGCGGGCGTTCAAATTCTGGCTGATCTCGCTCGGCAATACCTTGCAACTCGCCTTGCTCATGCTGATCTGCTGCGACCGTTTGGTGGCAAGTTCCTTCGACAGCATGGCCTCTACCGGCACCGCGTTGAAGCGCGGGTCCCCCACAAACTTGGCCATGTCCGCATAAGCAAGCTTTTTCGCCTCGATCATCACGTGCAGAGCCGCCGCCGAGTTGTGGCCATAATCCGCGATGGGAAAGTGCTCCATGATGTTCAACATCGAGAGCGCTGCAATGCCTTGCCCATTCGGCGGCAACTCGTAAATCTTCCAGCCGCGATAGGTGGTCGAGATCGCGTCTACCCACTCCGGCTCATATTCCGCGAAGTCGGCAAGCGTATGGGTGCCGCCCTGCTCCTGCAAAAATTTCACTAGCCCCTCGGTCATGTTGCTCTTGTAATAAGCGTCGCGGCACTTGGATGCAATTTGTCGAAGGGATTCCCCCAGCGCCGGATTTTTGAAGGTATCGCCCAGTCCCGGCCTTACCCCCCCTGGCATGTAAGTGTTTG